>NMUJ01000034.1 GCA_002256535.1 Caldifarciminota bacterium 4484_18 | reverse complement strand
AAACATCAGGTATATGAGAAACCCAGCGAAATAAGAAGGAAGATCAAACTTAAGAAAGAGTGGGAACGCAAGAAGGCACGCCTCGCCAGCAAAAAGCCGTAATGCCACGCCCTATCGAGGAGATCCTCGAATTTGACAGGATCAAATCCAAGCTACGTAGTTTGTGTGTAACCCATAAAGGTAAGCAGCTGGTGGACGAACTTTCTCCACTCCAGGATAAACCGTCCATTGAGTATCGGTTGAACTTCACCCGCGAGGTGATGGAATGGCGTCATCAACATGGTGAGTTACCGATACCCTCGGATGGGGAGGTACTTAAGTTGTTACAATCATTGGATAAAGGTGACCCACCTCCGGTTGAGCAGTTACTCGCATTCGTTAGCTGGGCTGATAGTATCAGCGAGCTCAACCGCTTATTCAGCAAGGAGTTTCCGCTACTATACGAGTTAAGCACCAACATATTACCGGTGGATGTACCAGCAAACAAAATACGTCAACATGTTGACGAGAATGGTGTCAAACCTTCCTCGTCACCCAAACTCACGTCAATATTGCGTCGCATACGTGAGCTCGAGGAGGCCATCCGCTACAAGCTAAGCGATTACTTGCAGCTACCCTATCTACAGGAACCCATAATCGTGCAGCGGTTGGGACGCTACGTGATACCGGTGAAGATGGGTGCACAGAGCAAAATAAGAGGTATCACCATAGCGTTATCAGCTACCGAACACACAGCATTCGTTGAACCCATGGCTGTACTGCACTTAAACAATGAGTTGCTCGAACTCCAAAAAGAGAAGGAGGTTGAAGAGCTACGAATCATATTGGAGATCATGGGCCAGTTACGTACAAACCGTCTACCCATAGAGCATGACCTCATACTCATGGGTAAGCTGGACCTCACCCACGCCAAGGCTAAGTTAGCACTTGAAATGGATGCCCACATACCGAAGGTAGTTGAGCCCGGCAACCCGCTCATAATGCGTGAAGCACGTCATCCACTGCTCATCTATCAGAAAGAAGTTATACCGTTGGATATCGAGGTAGGTAGAGGCTTCACGTTACTGCTTATCACAGGCCCAAACATGGGCGGTAAAACTGTAGCCCTGAAGACGGTCGGCTTAATATCATTAATGGTACTCTCTGGTATACCAGCACCGTTGAGTGAAGACAGTGAAATACCAATCTGGGATAGAATATTTGTCGATATAGGTGAAGAGTTACCAGTAGGTTATGATCTATCGACATCATCTGCTCACATAGAGGGGCTCAAAACCATATATCGAGAGGCTACATCCAGATCGCTTGCACTTATTGACGAGATCGGCCGCGGTACCTCTCCCGAAGAGGGTAGCGCATTGGGTTTCGCATTCATGGAGCGCTTCGTGGCAAAGGGTATCAAAACATTGGTCACCACCCATTACTCTAAGCTAAAGGCATGGGTAGCGAATGCCGACGGTATGGAGAACGGTGCCATGGGTTTCAGGGATGGTGTACCCACGTATCGGTTGACCATAGGTACGGCAAGCAGCTCGTATGGGTTAGAGCTTGCAAGCCGCTTACACGTACCTGACATTATTCTCAAACGCGCATACTCGTTGATGGACCCCAAGACTATGCGGTTAGACCAGCTACTACGTACGTTGGAGGAGCAACGCACGTACTGGGAGATGAAACACCGTGAACTGCTCGAGAAAGAAACAACGTTAAAATCGAAGGAAGCCACCCTTTCCATCAGAGAGGAGAAAGCACGTAATATCCTTCGTGAAGCTGCCAAAATAAAGCGTGAGGCACTACTCGAAGGGCGTGCTATAATCGAGAACCTCATCCGTGAGATACGTGAACATCAAGCCAGCAAAGAATCTATCCGCAAGGTGAAATCCACAATCCACAAACTGCTTGAACCCGTAGCAGAGGACGAACCTGTGCATCCACATACGCTAAACAAAGGTGATAAGGTATTGGTGAAGACACTCGGTATCTACGGTAAAGTTGAGGATATCAAAGACGACGAAGCCATCGTACGTGTCAACAATGTCACGCTTAGGTTGAAACTTACGTACCTGGAGAAAGTCGGCACCTATGAGGTGGAGCAACCCAAAGTGAAGCTAAAACTAAGCCACAAACGCGATCTACCACCGGTGTTGGATCTACATGGGGCTACACGTGAGGAAGCACTGAGACGGCTCGATAAATATATCGATGATGCACAACTGTTGGGTGTGGAGATGTTCAAAATATCGCACGGTATAGGTAAAGGTATACTATTAACTGCCATAAGAGAAAGGTTAGCAAAAGATCCACGGGTGGCAAGCTTCGCACCTGGGGCACCCGCCGAGGGTGGTGATGGTGTAACATGGGTTTACCTCAAACCCGCTTAGGGGGTATAATGATATGGCGTAAACAGGTCGTAACACCAGACGAGATGCGTAAGCTGGATAGCTGGGCAATTAATGAGCTAAGCATACCCGGTATCGTATTGATGGAAAACGCTGCACGTGGTACAGCAACCGCGATAGCAGAGAGGTACCCACCACCCAAGAAAATAGCGATATTTGTTGGTAGAGGTAACAACGGAGGTGACGGGCTTGCAGTTGGAAGGTGGCTTAAAACCATGGGTTACGAAGTCGACATATTCGCATTCTCAATGGATCTGAGAGGTGATGCACTCACCAACCTCAACATCCTACGTCAGCTGCGGTTTGATATAAAGCTTATCGAGTCAGCCGATACTGTACCATGGCAGAAAGGTTGGGATATAATAGTGGATGCAATTTTCGGTACAGGATTTAAGGGGCAGTTGGCTCCACTATTTCGTGAGGTGATCGCAAGGATAAACGTACATCCCGCACGTAAGGTGGCAATCGATATACCATCGGGGGTGGATGCATACACTGGCGAGGTAGCAGACATTGCAGTAAAAGCTGACCTCACATGTACGATGGGATTACCTAAGGTGGGGTTCTTCTTCCCTCCCGCTATCGACTACGTGGGTGAGCTTAAGGTGATCGATCTCGGTGTGATGTTCGAAGATATAGCTGATGTACATATTGTTGACTGTGAAGTAATCGCCAACTTACTACCCAACCGCCCCGCTTGGGGGCACAAAGGTACATTTGGTAAAGTTTTAATAATTGCGGGATCGCCGGGGTTCACCGGTGCGGCAACACTCGCAAGCCTATCCGCACTTAAAATAGGTGCTGGCCTCGTATATTTAGCTATACCCAGAAGTTTAAACCCCATCTTAGAGGTTAAAGCTACAGAAGTGGTAACCATACCGCTGCCAGAGACTGAGGATATGCTACTCAGTGTAGATGCATCTGATCTGTTACTCAATATGTTGGACAACATGAACGCATTAGTCATAGGGCCAGGCCTTGGTAGGGCACACACATTACGTGAGCTGATACTCAAAATCATAGAGCACAACGAACATGTACCTATGCTCATAGATGCGGATGGGTTGAATAACCTATGCTGGCAAGACATCACACGTATTAAAGCACCCTTCGTGGTAACCCCACATCCAGGTGAACTGTCACGTCTTATCAACAAAAAGGTCGATGAGATACTGAAAGCTCCACTTAACTTGACACATGAGCTATCACGTGAAATAACAGGTGTAATAGTATTAAAAGGTGCACCCACACTTATCGCACACCAGGGTAAGGTGTACATTAATCCAGTCTATGATTCGGCGCTCGCCACCGCAGGTAGTGGTGACGTATTGAGTGGGATAATAGGTGGCCTCATGGGTATGGGTGTAAACGTGTTCGATGCTGCACTATTGGGTGTGTACATACATGGAGAAGCTGGTAGGATAGCCGATAGTAAACTTACCCCATATAGTGTAATAGCTGGCGATATTATGGCCAACATACATGTGGTAGTAGAGCGCATCGTTCAGGGGGGTATAGATGGTGGAATTATTAGAAGAGGTACGCAGTAAAGGGGTAAAGTTCATCCAGCTATGGTTTGTGGACTTACCCGGTATCTTGAAAAGCGTCACGATACCGGTGACCCAGCTAAAACGTGCGCTGGAAGATGGTATAACGTTTGATGGCTCCTCAATAGAGGGGTTCACCAGGATACACGAAAGCGATATGGTACTACGTGCGATACCGGAGACGTTTACAGTATTGCCATGGAACCCACAAGCTGGTAGGATGTTTGCACAGGTTTTGAAACCCGACGGTACACCCTATGAGGGTGATCCAAGAAATATACTCAAACGCAACTTAGATGAGGCAAGGTCGATGGGGTTCACGTTCTATATAGGGCCGGAAATTGAATATTTCTATTTTAACTCACAAAGTCTACCTGAGGTGTTAGATCATGGCGGCTATTTCGATAACACACCACCAGATATCGGTGAACGCATCCGTATGCGTACGGTAGAGACACTCAAAGCGATGGGTATCGAAGTGGAAGCTACTCATCATGAGGTAGCACCCAGCCAACACGAAATCGATCTGGTCTATGCAAAAGCGATGGAGATGGCGGATCGCATCATAACCACAAAGTATGTGATTAAAGAGATTGCACAGCAAGAAGGTTACTACGCATCGTTTATGCCCAAACCGCTGTTCGGTCAAAATGGTAGCGGTATGCATCTACACTTTTCGTTATTTAAAGGTGACGAAAATGTGTTCTACGAAGCTGACGGTAACCTATCAGAGATAGGTAAGAAGTTTATTGCAGGCTTGTTGCAGCATATCAAGGAGATAACTCTGATACTTAACCAGTGGGAAAACTCCTACAAACGGTTGGTACCCGGTTACGAGGCACCGGTTTACATATCGTGGGCAAGAAAGAACCGATCCACCCTCATAAGGGTGCCACACTATCCACAACATCGTAAGAAAGCGGCACGTGCAGAATTGCGTAGCCCAGATCCAGCCACCAACCCATACTTGGCGTTTGCAGCCATCCTACAGGCGGGGTTTGAAGGCATACGTAAAGGTTATGAACTACCACCCCCAATTGAAGCGAACATCTACGAGATGAGCATAGATGAACGTAAAGCCGCTGGAATAGAAGACCTGCCAGGTAGCCTCGGTGAAGCCATATATTATGCGGAAAGGTCTGAACTTTTACGCCGTACGTTGGTACTTTGAGATGGAGATTAAAGAGATCAAAGAGCATAATGGCTATTACAAAGTGTTTCTAACCAATGGCGAGGAGATGAAACTATTACCTGAGGTGGTAAGGAAATACGACTTAACCGAAGGTAAAGAGATAACACCTGAACTGTTGTCCGAAATAAAGCGTAGCGAGTTGTACGAAGAGGCACGTCGCTACCTGTTACGTATATTTGAGTACCGGCCCTACACCGAGAACGAGGTGAAACAGAAGCTTGAAAAACGTGGTATCGACCCCGAAATCATAAAGCAGTTGATAACACAGCTCAAGCAGTCCGGGCTCATAGATGATTACAAGTTTGCAAAGGATTGGATAGAAACACGTGGGTTTAGGTTTGGTGTGTATCGATTACGTGGTGAGCTACTACGTAAGGGGGTGGCACCTGAAATCATAGACAAGGCACTGACGGATGCGGAGATACCCGACCCTTACGAGTTAGCACGTCGACTCGCCATGAGGAGGTTAAAACAGCTACCAGCATCGTTACCAACTGACAAGAAAGCACGTAGGTTGATGGCATTCCTTGCACGTAGGGGGATAAATTACGAAACCATAGTTGAGGTGATCAAAGAGGTGCTAAGCAAATGATAGCTATATTTATGGGACTCATCTCGATAATATACGTGGGGCGAGTTGAAGGTACCATAGACCCTATGAGTGCCAGCTATGTGGCACGTTTGATAGAAGAGAGCGAATCCGCAGATGTCACATTGATAGTACTGGAACTTGACACCCCTGGTGGGTTGTTAGAATCCATGGAGTCGATAGTCAAGTCAATACTTAACGCACACGTACCTATAGCTGTGTATGTAGCGCCAGCAGGTGCAGGTGCTGCATCTGCAGGTGTATTCATAGTGTTATCCGGACATATAGCAGCTATGGCACCCGGCACCAATATCGGGGCAGCACACCCAGTAGCCATAGGGGAGGGTGAGCTATCTGAGGAGATGAAAAAGAAGATCGAACAGTACGCAGTATCCTATATTGAGGCTATCGCCCGTAAGCGTGGTCGTAACGTGGAATGGGCCAAAAAGGCAGTACTTGAGAGCAAATCCGTAACCGCAGAGGAGGCAAAAAAGTTAGGTGTTATAGATATAGTGGCAGAAAGTAGGGATGAACTTCTACATAAGTTAGACGGCTGGAAGGTAAAAATCAACAGCGAACAACGTACCATCGAAACCGAAGGTGAAGCTATCGTCGTAGTACCATGGTTATTCAAGGAAAAGTTCTTCCACGTATTGTCCAACCCCAACATCGCATATGTATTACTTATACTTGGGATATATGGGTTGATATTTGAGTTTGCACACCCCGGTGCAATATTACCAGGTGTGTTTGGGGCAATCTCGTTGATATTGGCATTCCTGGGTTTACATGTTCTGCCGATAAATTTTGCAGGTGTAGTGTTGATAATATTGGGTGTGGGGTTGTTCGTGATGGAAGCACTTACACCAACATATGGACCGTTTACGATAGGAGGGATAGTGGCACTTACGTTGGGCTCGATATTGTTAATACCACGTGGCGAGGTACCTCCAGCATTTAGGATATCACCATGGTTGATTTTTGTGGTAGTGTTTATGACAGCGTCATTCTTTGTGTTTGCACTTACCAAAGCGTTTATGACCAGACGCAGGAAACCACGTACAGGTATGGAGGGTATCGTAGGTGAAAAAGGGGTTGTACGTGAGGCTATCACCCCCACCAAGGAGGGTACAGTCTTCGTACAGGGTACATTGTGGAAAGCTACCAGCGATGTTAAACTCACCAAAGGTACAAAAGTAAAGGTAACAGGCATAGATGGGTTAGTGTTGAAGGTTGAACCACTAAATAACAAAGCTACTGATAATCGCAGTTAATTGGTTAAGTATAGTTTGCTTGTTTTTGCGAGTTAGGTAAAAGATTTCAACATCACTACGATGTTTGATAGAAGTTACAAATGGTAGCTTGGATTTAGTAAGTGTGGCAATAAATAAGTTAGGTAGATCGAGTACCTCAAGTATTGCACGTTGAAATTTGTCAGATAATAACTCCATTTTACCTATCTCATCCACGACAATAGGGTGTCCCATACGGATGGCGGTCTCGATAGCTTTCACCCCGATCTGGTTGAGTATATCAACATTTACACCGTACTTACCGACGTGTGGCATATCTTCGAACTCTATATGTGCAAATACCTCACGTTCGTTCGTATCAATACGTACGATTTCGAACCCCACACGTTTACCGTTGGTATCACGTAACTCTTGTGTATAGAAGCCAGCTGGGTTGATAAGATGTGGTAACAAACGTTTTATTAGCGTGGTTTTACCAACACCGGGGTTACCGGTGATGAGAAAGTTGTTGGGCATCAACCCATCACGAAGCTGGTAAACTCCTTGAGTGGTAAGGTGTTGGTAACATCGGCTTTCGTCAACCATGCACGGCGTGCTACACCGATGCCAAACCTTATGTGGTTCATCATACCTACATTGTGGGCATCAGATCCTATCACCATCTTAATACCTAACTCCTTAGCACGCATGGCATCGACATCGGTGAGGTCAAGCCTATCGTAGTAAGCGTTGATCTCGAGGATAACACCCTCCTCTCGCGCTACCTGCATTACACGGTCGAGGTCTACGTGATAACCTTCACGTTTGGAGATCAACCTACCCCGTGGATGTGCCAGTATCTTGATTTTCGGATGTCTTATGGCTTTGATGATGGCGGGCGTCATATCGAAATCTTTCGGAAATATGTGTACAGCGGCAATGGCGAAGTCGAGTGCATCGAGCAGCTTAGGATCTACTATGAGGTCACCGTCACGGTTGATGTCAACTTCGAGTGATTGAAATATTTTGACATTGTATTGGGATTCGAGTGGTTCACATTCCTTACGACGTTTGGTAAGCATCTCCAACGTAAAATTACGATCTGACCGCGGTATGTGCGAATGATCTGCCAACACTATATATTCGTAACCGAGCTGTTTAGCGCGTGCAACTAGTTCAGCAATCGACGATACACCATCCGAATATGGGGTATGGATGTGGGTATCACCCTTTAGGTCATCGTATCCGATAAGCTGAGGCAATTTACCCTGTTGGGCGAGCTCAACCTCTCCCCTATCTTCACGCATCTCAGGCGGTATCCATGGTAGGTTAAGTGCACCGTAGACTTCATCCTCGGTGACACCGGCTATCTTTTTGTCAGCTTCGAACACCCCATACTCGCTGATCTTCCAACCTCTTGCACGTGCAATAGTACGTAATTTGATGTTGTGGGGTTTGGATCCTGTGAAGTACTGGAGTGCAGCACCGAAACTCTCCTTAGGTACAACACGTAGGTCAACCTGATAGCCACCTCTGACGATGATCGATCCCTTTGTGCTACCCTGTGCAAGGACACGTTCTACCCGTGGGTAATTTACGAAGTGATCGATAAGCTCTTCTCCCTTGTCGTAGGTAGTCAATATGTCGATATCGCCAACAGTTTCTTTCATCCTACGTAACGAACCTGCTGGTGAGATGTTAGTTACGGGGTATTGTCTCAGATATTCGATAAGATCCTCCACAAGCGGTAACGCGATACCCAACGGTATGCGGCCACGGGAGCGGTCGAAAAATTCCAACCCCTTCTTGATGTTGTCAACTTTCTTCTTGCCCATACCGGGAAGCTTCTCAAGCGACCCATCCTTGAGTACACGTTCGAGGTCTTGACGGGTTTTGACACCTAACCTTTCGTACACTAATTTTAGAGTTTTGGGCCCCAACCCAGGTACTTCCATCAATTTCAGCAAATCAGGTGGCACATCTTGCATCGCCTCTTCGTATTTATGCATCCTACCGGTCTCAATATACTCGACGATCTTCTTGGCAATACCTTCACCTATACCGGGTACGTTGCGGAGCTCACCCCTCCTGTAGATATCGGTGATATCCTCAGGTAGGTCACGCAGTATACGAGCTACCTTGCGATAGGCGTTAACCTTAAACGGTAGCTCACCTTTGAATTCGAGTGCATCCGCTATCTTTTCGAAGATTTCAGCCAGCTCAGCGTTCTTCATCCACCGATCTTTATTGGGTTACATAATGAGGTTTTGGGTGTTGCATAGGGACAAAATTGTAGCACAAAATCGACCGCCATATTCTCGTTGGGTGCCTCGTAGATGATGGCGAAGTCGGGTTTACCGAAAAGTTCCAGGAATTCACGTATTTTGATATCATCGGGTACCTTGAAGGACTTGAGGAAATCGAGTAGCTCACGCGCTTTACCGGGGATCACCTCCAACGTGGTTATGAATAACATCCTACCTCCTTTATTTTAAAATTATGTTGCGATAAACTGTCGTCAATGAGCGATAGAAGGGGTCATTCTTGTCAGGTGACCAGTATCGTGGTTGACACTTCATGAATATCCGTATTAAAAATAGATGTGGGTTATAGCTATTTGCTTATCCATAGGTATCCCTAAGGTTACCCCATATTTACAGCAGTTTTATACTAAGTATGATAAGCATAGGGTGCTCAAGGTATGGATCTACTTCGACGATTGCAACGTGGATACGGAGATTGTACGACTCAAAAACATGGGATGCGATTTCGTTTATTACTCAGGTTGCCTCAACGCAGCCGTCTTCCGTATGCCGATCGGTAAGCTACCTGAGGTATCAACCTTTAGCAAAGTCAAGCTTATTGATAAGGTTAAACTATTAGTAGCCACGTTGCCTGAAGTCGAACATCCACTTAAGGGCTTACCGTATGGTGCATCTTATCGGCAGCTGGTACAACTTAACATCCCCAAGCTACACGAGCTCGGCTATACAGGTGGTGGTGTGAAGATTGGTATACTTGATACGGGATTTGATTGGATCCGTATCGTATCAGATGAACAGATCATCGCCACTTATGACTTCATATGGGATGACGATGACGTGATGTATCAACCTGATGAGTTTATGCTCAATATAGGGGATACCACGGTATTTATGCAGGATATCTG
>NMUJ01000033.1 GCA_002256535.1 Caldifarciminota bacterium 4484_18 | reverse complement strand
ATACGACGTGCGGTATGGGCAGGTTATAACTTGGGGGTTAAAGAGCCATTCCTGTATAGATTGATAGGTGCGGTTATAAATAGTTTGAAAGAAGCATATCCTGAGATAACCACAAAACGTGAACAGGTTGGCCTGATCATAAAGTCTGAGGAGGAGCGATTTCTTGCAACCCTGGAACGTGGTAAAAAGGTGTTCGAGGAACTACTACGTGATACGTTAAGCTCAGAGAAACCTGTAATACCTGGGGATAAGGTGTTCAAACTCTACGATACTTATGGGTTGCCGCCAGAGATGACACGTGAACTGGCATCGACCCATGGGGTAGCTGTCGATATGGCCGGCTTTGAGCAATACCTTGAGGAACAGAAACAACAAGCCCGCAGTAAGGCTAAGTTCCTTGCAACCGGTAGCTGGATATCGCTACAGGAAACCGGTAGTGAATTTGTTGGCTACAATTTTAATCGCATAGAAGCCCACATTATAAAGTATCGGCAACTGGATGATAACAAAGTTGACGTTGTACTCGATAAGACACCATTCTATGCAGAGAGTGGCGGTCAGGTGGGTGATAAAGGTAGGATATACAATGAAGATGTAGAGCTTGAAGTTTATGACACACAGTACGAAGGTGACCTCATCATCCATCGTTGTAAAATCATACGTGGTGGGTTACCCACCACCAGACCAGTGTTGGCGGAGATAGATACCGCATTACGTAAGGCGATAGCACAACACCATACAGCTACACATCTGTTGCAGGCAGCTTTAAAACGTGTTTTAGGTGACCACGTCCGTCAGGAGGGGTCGTTGGTTGCACCTACGTATTTGAGGTTTGACTTTACACATTATAAGGGGTTAACGGACAGGGAAATAGAAAAGGTTGAAACCCTTGTGAACGAGTGGATAC
This sequence comes from Caldifarciminota bacterium 4484_18, assembly GCA_002256535.1. GTDB lineage: Bacteria > Hydrothermota > UBA3073 > NMUJ01 > NMUJ01 > NMUJ01. Next base: position 17,071 of record NMUJ01000033.1, on the reverse strand, counting down.
AGAGTAACTTGCCGGTTGAGGTGTACCACACAACCTTCAAGCAAGCAGTTGATGATGGTGTCATATATATAGTGGGTGAGGAGTATAAAGACCCCGTACGTGTGGTCAAGATAGGTGATATTTCACGCGAGTTGTGTGGTACACACCTGAATGCAACGGGTGAGATTGGTATGTTCAAGATTTTGAACGAAAGCTCCATACATGCAGGTATACGTAGGATAGAGGCGGTTGCTGGTATGAATGCGTGGCGTACTGTATATGACGTAGGATAGAGGCGGTTGCTGGTATGAACGCGTGGCGTACTGTATATGGTTACTGGAAGATAGTGCGTGAACTTACGAATATGCTGAAATCCAAACCGGAGAAAATCACAACACGGGTGGCTAAACTCGAATCCGCCAAACGTGAGCTCGAACGGCTGGTTGATAAGCTACGTAAGGATAACCTACGCAGTGTTGCCCAGAGTATAGCTGTGGAGAGATGGCATGACCTCAACATCATACGTCAGAAGGTGGATATCGACGATCGTGATGCTATGCGGTTGCTTGTCGATATACTGCGTGAAACCAAACGTACCGTGGGGGTAATAGTATCGATTATTGACAAGCGGCCGTTTTTCTTAACTTTTGTAAGTGACGATTTGACCTCGAAAATAAAAGCGGGTGAGCTGGCAAAAATTATTGGCAAACTTGCCGACGGTGGCGGTGGTGGTAAGAGCCACCTTGGTGAAGCTGGCGGCAAGTCCGTCAATAAAGTAGACGAAATCTTAAATAGATTTACAGAATTGGTGGAGGAACTATGGAACCAAAAGCCAAATTATTCGTAGGTCTGATAGGGAAAGATGAAGCCATCTGGGGGCCTGTCGAACGTAAGACGGAGCTAATACCGTTTGATTTCAGTGACTACTACGAGAAGGAGATGGGTGCACCTCTTCATCGACAATGGGTAAGCTTCAAGACACTGATCAATCCCGCAGATCTACCTGAGTTGAAGCTCAAAGCGATAGAGCTTGAACAGCGTATGGCGAAAGAGCCCAGCAAACGTCAGGTAAATATAGATCCGGGTTACGTGACGGAGACACAACTGGTGCTCGCCAGCACTAAACGTGCACCCCATAGAATATACATGGGTAAGGGGATATTCGTGGAACTGACCATGCTGTACTCAGGGGGTGGGTTCAAACCATTCCGCTGGACCTATATAGACTATCAGAAGTATGACTTCTTCTTCAACCTCATACGACGTGATCTACTCGCCCAGATAAGGGATGAAGGTTAACCTGGCACCCCGCCCTTGGCGGGGTAGCGGTGACTTCCATATGGCGGTGGATGAACTGCTCTGGCGTAGGGGTGAAGGTATATGGTTACGTTTTTATAGGTTTGACCCCATAGCGATAACTGTTGGGTATAACCAGAAGTTGGACAGTATAGATTTAAATAGGATTAGAAATTATGGTATAGATATGGTGAGACGGCCCACAGGTGGACGTGCTGTGTTCCATTCGGGCGACCTTACATATAGTTTAGTGGTGCCGCGTTACGATAGGTTTTGGGGTGGCTCACCTATCACAGTATACCAGAGGATTGGGTCGATGTTTTTACTAACACTTAAGAAGCTGGGGTTGGATGTAAGGTTCGAAAATAGCAGCCGTGGAGCAGGTCGACACTTCTCATGCTTTGCATCAATATCGCAGTATGAACTAACATTCAAGGGTAAGAAAATACTGGGTAGCGCACAGAGGCGCGGTGATAACAATATACTGGCACAGGGATCGTTGTTGGTCGACCCGCCAGCGATCGATCCACGTAAGGTGATGGATGATCCGGATTTTCCATGTTGGGCAATAAATACGTTGGCTGAACGTAAGGTGGAGATGACCGAGATTGTGGATACCTTTAAGGAGGTGTTGAATAACCATGGATTCTCCATAGAAGAGGTAGATCTACCCGAGGATATAACCAAACAAGCTTATGTATGCGTGAAAGATTATCGTTTAAGTTAAGTCACCTCGGTAACGAGGCACGTTACGATCTTTCAGGCAGTATACTCGATTTGAGGTCAGCGAAGACGCCATTAAGATTCTCATTCATTTATCCAGCAGTCGGTAAGAGTGGCTGTGTGGTCAAGTTATTTAAGGTTTTACAAACCAACATGTGTGAAAACAACTGCAGGTATTGTGCGATCAGAAAGGACAGGAACATTCCACGCCTATATTTTAAGCCAAAAGAGCTTGCAGGCATATTCATGGAATATTACCGTAAGGGGGAGGTACAAGGGCTATTTCTATCATCAGCAGTGTTTAAGTCACCCGATCGTGCGCAGGAGATGATTATCGAAACATTACGTATACTGAGACGTGAGCTCAACTATAAAGGTTACATACATGCGAAGATATTGCCAGGTGTAAGCTATGAACTGATAGGAGAGACAGCTAAGTGGGCTGACCGATTGTCGATAAATCTTGAGGCACCCAGCGGCGATTACCTGACACGGTTGTCAGAGGATAAAAACTGGTACGAACTTTATAGGAGGTTGAAGCTGGTGAGTGAGGTGACACGAAAATTCAATTTACGTGCAGGCGCGATAACGCAGCTGGTGGTGGGGCCAGCAAACGAAAACGATAGAGATATACTTAGGTTGACGGAACACCTCTATAGGGGGTTGAAGTTGTCGAGAGTTTATTACAGTGGGTTCACACCTATCGTTGATACACCGTTGGAAAACACACCACCGGCACCATGGTGGCGAGAGGTGCGACTGTACCAAGCGGATATGTTGGTGGATGGGCACTCAAACATCCGGAGCTGTTCCCTGTGGAGATAAACCGTGCACCTTATGAGATGCTGATAAGGGTACCGGGGATAGGGCGTGTCGGTGCACGCAGAATATTGGAGTACCGTAAAGTACATAGGTTCAGATATCCGGAAGAGTTACGTACGTTGGGGATAAACGCTAAACGTGCACTTAACTTCATAACAATCGATGGCAAATCGTACTTTACACCAAGGCTTATAGCTTATTCCTTGTAGATCTGATTAGATAACGGGCTATGTTTCTCGCACCACCGGGGGAACCCATCACTTCACGACCTTTTTGACCACGTGCGATACGTTCTTCTGGATGGGTCAGTAGAAATTCGATCTCCCTAAGCACACCTATCGGGTATTCACACATACGCATGGCGCCCTGAAGTAAACGTTCCTGTTTTAGTAACCTGCCACGTGTGGTTTGAGGCCCAGTACCTACGAAACTGACAATCGGTTTACCCATACCAGCAGCTTGCTCGGTGGCAGTACCGGCAAGCGCTACAACGAGCTCCGAATATTTGATGATGTCAGGGAAGTAGTCATCCAACAACCGTAGCTCAGATTTGTGCTTGGAGACCAACGAGTACGGGATGGGTGATTTGATATCCTGCCAGGTCCAACCATTCTTACGAAACAGGTCACGTAACCTATCCCTGTCGAGTGTAGGTGAAAGCGGTGCGAGACCTTTGAGGTTGATGAATTTCTGGTTAAGATACGGGAATAGGCGTGAAATCTTTATGAGATTGTGATGCGCTTCGTCACGACTTCCAGGTAGTAGCGCAATGTAAGGACGCGGAAATGGGGGAGAGGCGAAGTGGGGAGTAAGCCCATCCATCATAGGGTTGCCTACAAATGAAGCGTTTAGACCTTCACTACGTAATACTCTTGCGGTATAGGCGTCGTGGGTGAAGATTACCCTCGCAATCCGACGTAGTATCTGTTTCTCGATCCTGCCATAACTATGGTGATCTTGGTAGTAAGATTTGGCCTGATTCAATATGTAGAGCGGTTTGTAGCGTTGCGCGAAATAAGTCAAAAGTGAAAGTGGGGTATCACCAATCACCACAACTACCTTGGCCCTTATCTTCTGTAGTTTATAGAAGAAAGCCAGCGGATGAAAAATGTACGGTAAGTCCCTCAAAACAGCCGAAACCGAAGTCAGAAAGCCACCCGACGGCGGTACCGTACCCTTTACAACAGGTAAACCGACACGCTCGTAAGCTTCACCCTTGCTTAAGAGTGAAGCACCTATAACCCTGAGGCTGGGCAACATCTTACGTAACTCACAAGCAATCAACGCAGCAGAACGATCCTCACCATAAGAGTTGCTCACAAACAGAAAATCATATTCCATGATGTCTGATAATAAATCTTATGTAAACTTGAGGGGATTTATTGGTTAGCATGGTATTATGGGGTTATCAAGTTGTATAATGGTGTGGTAGCTGGTGGGTTATGTTTTATCATGGGGTCAGTTTTGGGTGGTTTGTGTATCTTCTATCTTTATCACGCCCATACGTTGGTACTTTTCGCGTCTCTTTCGTACGAGTTCGTGGGGTGGTAGCTTTTTGAGTTCACGAAATGCATCGAGTACCACCTTTTTGATGTTCTCGGCTGTCTCCTTAGGGTTACGGTGTGCACCACCAAGTGGTTCCGGTATTATACCGTCTATTACTCCCAACTCAAGTAGATCCTGTGCAGTGATCTTCAATGCAGCTGCTGCCTCAGGTGCCTTAGCTGCATCTCGCCAGAGTATAGCAGCACATCCCTCAGGTGATATAACCGAGTAGAATGCATTTTCCAGCATGTACACTCTATCTGCAATCCCTATACCGAGTGCGCCACCGCTACCACCTTCACCTGTAACGACTGCCACTATCGGTGTACGTAATGAAGCCATCTCACGTAGGTTATAAGCTATAGCTTCTGCCTGGCCACGTTCCTCAGCCCCTATGCCCGGGTATGCACCGGGTGTATCGATAAGTGTCAGGACTGGACGGTGAAACTTCTCACCCAGCTTCATCACTTTTAACGCTTTACGGTAACCTTCTGGATGCATCATACCGAAGTTACGTACTATCTTATCGCGTGTGGTACGCCCCTTTTCCTGACCCACAAGGATTATCTTCTCACCATCTATTATTGCAAGCCCAGTTATCACAGCGGGGTCGTCACCAAACCTCCTATCACCATGCAATTCTATGAAATCTTCGGTCATCAACTTGATATAATCGAGCGTGTATGGACGGTCAGGATGTCTTGCCAGCATCACACGTTGCCATGGTGTAAGTGATGCGTAAATCTCGCGATAAAGGCGTTGCAGTTCAGCCCTCAGCCGGTCGAGCTCCTCCTGTACACCAGCTTCATCCTTTATGAGTTCCAGCTCTTTGATACGATTTTCTATCTTTACGATTGGTTCTTCAAAGTCGAGATACTTTGCCATCTTAACCTCTTGACAACCTCCACCCCACCCTTATCTTATGTAGGTGATTGGGCCCGTAGCTCAGTTGGTAGAGCGGCTGACTCATAATCAGCGGGTCGGAGGTTCGAGTCCTCCCGGGCCCATCTAATCTTCTTTCCATATGAGTATCCTCCCACAGGACTCGCAGGTAAGTATTTCGCGGTAACTTTTTAATATCGCTATTTTATATGGAGGTACCTCCGCACCACATGCAGTACATACGTTATCTTTTACGAGTGCCACTCCCTTACCACCTTTGTTCTTTCGTATCCTTTCGTACCGCTGTAGCAATAGCTCAGGTATGTGGGGTAACAACCGTTTGCGCTTATCTTTAAGCTTATCGAGTTCGTCCTCCCACTCCTTCCGTTTAGCAAGCAGTTGCACCTTCTCTTGTTCCAACATATTCTTAGCGTTGGCAGTTTCGGCTTCAAGCTCTTTGATCTCATGTTCGAGTGCATCCATACGCTCCCATACGAGTTTAAGATCCTCTTCTATTTCGAGTATCTTCGACTTCTCGACTTCAATCTCATGTGTTAACGTCTGATACTCGATGTTAGTTTTAGCCTCCAGGCGCTGACGTTCGTGCTTTACAATCCTATCGCGGATCTCGTCGATCTCACGTTCTTTCGAACGTTCAAGCTTCAGCACCTCTTTCAGGTTGGCACGCTTCTCGTCAAGCAAACTTTCCTTCTCCTCCACCCTACGTTCCTTCTGTTTAATAACCTCTGGTAACGATTCGATGGAATGTTGGAGCCCCTGTATTGCGTCGTCTATTTCTTGTAAAGCAAGCAGATTAAACAAGTCCTCCTTCATTCGATATAAACGGATGGGCAGAGGAGGACTCGAACCTCCGACCTCCGGCATGTGAGACCGGCGCTCTTACCTGCTGAGCTATCTGCCCATCCACCATCTCTTCGTTACTAAAATTACTACATCCAAAATTTGGTCAATGTCCAACAATTTAAAATAATTTGATTGACAATTTTATCAACCACATATTTTAAACTTGGTCATGGGTAATAAAGTTGAGCGTCGAATAGAGATTGAGCTACCTTCGGATAAGGCTGAAGGTACTTATTCAAATTTCTTCCTTGTCTCACATTCACCATCGGAGTTTGTGATCGACTTCAGCCGCCTTCTACCAGGCTTACAGAAAGCTAAGGTCTATGCAAGGATAATACTGACACCACAGCACGCCAAGCAATTATTAGAGGTGCTTAAGGAGAATATCTCCAAGTACGAGAATAAGTTTGGTGAAATCAAGCTCCATCCTAAGGAAAAGCGTATAGGGTTTACTGGAAGCGAGGAGGTACATTGAGGTGGCGCCTTATACGTAGCCTTATCAAACTTATGGAGGAACATCAGATACAGGAGGTAGAAATACGTGGTATATTTGGACGTGTGAAGCTCTCCAAGTATACGGGGTTAGCGCATCAGATGCTACCAGCGATACCACCTGAAGCCAAGAAAGAAGAGAAGAAAGAAGAAGCCGAGGAGAAGGAGAAAGGGGAAGATCACTACATAGCGATAAAGGCACCCCTTGTGGGTACATTCTATCGTGCCCCTGCACCTGGTGCACCTCCCTTTGTGGATGTGGGTGATGAGGTAACCTCCAAGACTATCGTCTGTATAATTGAAGCGATGAAGGTGATGAACGAAATAGAAGCTGGTGTATCAGGTAAAATAGTGAAGGTACTGGTGGAGAACGCACAGCCTGTTGAGTACGGACAGGAGCTGTTTCTGGTGGAACCCACCAAATGATCAATAAAGATAGGTTGCTCAACACATTTCTGGACCTCGTACGTACGGGGAGCGAATCACTTGATGAGCGTGAGGTGTTGGAGAAAATCAAAACTATACTCAACAACTTGGGTATACCTTACAAAGAAGATACTGCAGGCGAAGAGATTGGCAGCAATGCTAACAACCTCATCGCATATGTAGATGGTGAAGGTGATCCAATCTTACTTAATGCACATGTAGATACGGTCAAACCTGGCAAGGGAGTAGAACCCGTTATCCATGATAATGTGATCCGTAGCAAGGGTAACACCATACTTGGGGCTGACGATAAGGCTGGTGTAGCAGCTATATTGGAGGTACTACATGTGCTAAAAGAGCAGCCGATACCACATCCGCCGCTTAACATTGTATTTACGATAGCTGAAGAGATAGGCCTGTATGGGGCGAAGAGTCTCGATTATTCATTAATCAACGCCAAGCTCGGCTATGCGGTAGATGGTACGTATCCACTGGTGGTGGGTGCACCGTCACAGAACACCATAACAGTTAAGATAAGGGGTAAAGCTGCACATGCGGGTAGTGCACCTGAAGAAGGTATCAACGCAATCGTCATAGCATCTAAAGCTATAGATTCGTTCAACTGGGGGCGTATAGATTTTGAGACCACCGCCAATGTGGGTGTAATAAAAGGTGGTCGGGCTACCAACATAGTGCCGGATGAGGTCGAAGTCCGTATGGAAGTACGTAGCCATAACGAACGTAAGCTCGAATTCTACACCAATAAGATATTGGAGGCGTTCTGGGCAGCAGCCAAGGGTAAACAGATAAAAGGTACATGGTGTTATCCTCAGGTTAAAGATAAGGTACATCGTTCCTATACCGCGTCACGACGGACGAGGAGATAACGGTTGATGAACTTATCGACGGTACGCGGTTGTTGCTCGAAATTGTACGTGGATGACCACTATCTTATTAGTTGTTACGGTTGTCGCCTCCACCCCATCACCTAAGCCCCCACAGACGGAGGTGAAATCACCCATAAAAGCTGTGTTACTTGAAGCATTCATACCTGGAGGGGCAAGCTTCTACCTCCGTAACTACAGGAAAGGTGTATTTATTGGTGGTATAAAATTAGCGTTGGGAGGTGCTTCACTCCACTATTATCTTGAATATCGTAACCTCAAATCACACGGCTTATACTACCTTGATGCGGAATCCACATTTTACGATTGTTTCTGGTGGTTCACACTTGTATGGCTTTTTTCGCTTACAGATGCGTATGTGAGTGCTAACTTCTGGAGGTTTGAGGAACAGACTCGTATCGGTATACAAATAAGTTACAGATTCTGATACAATCCCACCTACGAAGTGGAATGGTCATACCTACATGAACATACCGATGATCGCCGCAACAGCAGCCAGTATACCATACGAAGCGTGCACCACCACGGAAAGCAGCCAATCCCGAGAAGAATGCCACTATCCCTATCGGTACACGTAACCCTACCAGCCCTTTGCTGGCATCTTTGAGCGGTTTAACCTTTGCAAAGAGGCCCATCATCAACGTAATACCTGCAAGTAATATGAACCCCATTATACCTCCTGTTTATTTGATACAGGTTGCTCTTTCGGTTTCCTCTTCCGTAGTGGTGAGGGTATAAACCATCCTATGAGCACCCCCACCACGAGTGTTATGAGTATTATCACAATCGTACGCAAGTGTTGAAACGTTTTAAAATACCATAAGCTCGCCTCGGTATGTACGACTATGTTGCCTATCACAAATATGGCCACCAACACGGTCAATATGATCAATCCAATTGTTTTTACCTTCATTTTCCTCCTAATTGTTAGCCTTCTTTATTAAAGGACATGTGCTGCAAGTTGTCTGTGTACAGCTTGCACATGTGGAGCTTGTCCCTTTAATGTAGCAACCTGTGAGTAACTGTGTCACATCTGAGCTACCACATTTGGGGCAACGCACTTTATCTCTTTCGTTCATCGAAATGAACAGCTCAAATTTGTGGTTACATGCGTTACACTTGAATTCGTACGTCGGCATCTTTATAATATATCGGTATAGTAGAATTTGACAACTGCTGTCTCATCACCACAGAGGTTTGCCTCACCCTCAACTGGTAGTACTTCCAGTAATTTGCGTGCAGTTATTGGGTTTTCGTCACTCGACTCCACCACGACCTCACCTGGTGTAGTAGTACGTTAGCTTCGTCCTTCCAGTGCTCATCGAATACTGTATCATCAACACAAAGGCAACCTATAAGTTACCTGCAATACCAGGTCGTCAATCACTGCTATTCCTCACATTACGTAACACCATAAGGGCTAACACTCCCAAGAGCATCGCCAGATAGAATGGCGCCTTTACGTCTACGTGTAGCTTAGCGTACATCCCTACATATGGGCCGACCGAGCTCACTATACCTGTTATTGTACCGAATAGACCTACCAGTCGACCTCGTACGTGGTCACCTACAAGTGAACTCAACATCGCAAAGTATGATATGTAGCAGAACTGTGAAAACGTAAACGACAATATGAAGAACGTAAAGTTGCCGGTGAACACCCACAAAAGTATAAGTAACGGATGCGTTACGACACTGGTTGCCAAGATCAATTTTGCACCAAACCTGTCTGTCGCTTTACCACCCACTAAGCTGACCATGGCAGAGAGTAAGCCACCGATCGCAAAGTAAAGGTTGATCTTACTTTTGGTGAGGTTGAAAACTTCCCGCTGGTAAAGGGTTAAAAACGGCCCATATATGGTGAACGAGAATACCAAAAATAGGCACGTAGCAGCTAAAAGAAACCACCTGAGGTTAACCCCAAACGTAACCCGTGTATCTACGTTGGGTCTATCTGTTACCGGTTTCGTCTCTTTAAGCAACACCGTACGTATCACTGCAACAATAAGCGCCATACCGGCGGTTAGAAGTATAAGCCCGGGTATAGCGATACGATACACCATATAAGCACCGAGTAGCGGGCCAACTGTGATACCGAGTGCAACGAAACCTTCATATATACCGAACGCTGTACCCTTGTGGGTGGATGACTCTGCAATCATCGATATAAATGATGGGCTCTGTAATGCTGAACATATGTTTGCAGCTATATAGAAGGCGGCAACCGGTACCCAATGATCTGCAGTACCCATCAACCCGTAGAATGGTATCATGAGGTATGTAGGTACGACGATCATCAGTTTGCGGCCACACCTATCGGATAAGTAACCACCCACAAACTGTGCCAACGTAAAGCTCAAACTGAACAGCGTATAGGATATGCCGATCACCTTGTCGGTGGCACCCAGCTCCTTCAGGTATAGCGGTAGTAGATAATTCCACGAGAAAAGCGGTATGAGTATCAGCAACACAGTGATGGATAGTACCTTAACGTTACGGCCCATTTGATAATCTACCAAAATGTATCATCCCATGAGCTCACTATAATCCCTATGCCAGCGACCGATGAACCTCTCCCCCATCCTCTACGGTTGTCTGATGTACAATATGCGGTGTAGTTTGTTGCCAATTTTGGTGTAATAGATGCCAGAGGTTAGGTTGTGACGGGTTGTTCGACGGCCGGTTAGATCGAATAATGTATCTGGTAACATGTCGATGTTAGTGATAAGTGATGTGATGTTTACTTTTGGGATGGATATCTCAGATACATGCAATGGTGGGCTCTTATGTACACATATTTCCCAGTTATCTGTATAGCCCTGATATACTACCCAGATGTGGCCGGTTGTATCGATTGCAATATCTGGTGCCATAGCGGGTGAAGCTCCGAGAATAGGGTCGCAGATTACCCAATCCCCGGTGTAGTATGCGATGATGAGCTGCCATCCGTCGCGGTGCGACATCCACACCACGTAGGGGTCGTCACAGGCAGCGTCTGGTGATTGTGCGAAGTATGTACCAGATAGCGGGCCTATTGAGTACCATCCATCATCGTAGTAGCTGGCGTATATCTCTGAATTGCTACCATGTTTACGGGTGTAGAAGACCCAGACTCTGTTGGATGAGTCCACCACAGCAACGGGAGCACACTCGTCAGCTGCCGAACTCGTAACTGGCTCAGGAGCTGTCCAGGTGGTGCCATCGAATACTGTGTGGTAAATGTTAGCGTCTACGTCACGACGTGATTCCCAGAACAGATGTAGTAGACCATCCCTGTCATGTACGAGCGATGGTCGCATATCGAAGGCAGGGTCATCCGCGATCAACACACCTGCTGTCCAACCTGTATCATCAAACACACTGTAATATAGATTGTAATAGTATGCACGATGGCGGAAGCTCGCCCATACTGCTACGAGGTTACCGTCACCGGATAAACCTAACGCAGGTGTGTAGTCCCAATATAGCTGACGGCACACACCGAAAGGCCCTACCCATGTGGTACCATCGTAATAACCGAAATAGACGTTGGAGCGGCCAAAATCTTCGGATCTACCCGACTCCCATATCACGAAAATACGACCGTTGCTTGCTAATACTTGAGGGTGGCCATCGGATTCGGGGTGTACGAATATCGTGCTATCGATGCAGCTGTACCAAGTTAACTTGAAAGGCGATGTATCTGCCAGCGGATGTAAGGTGGGGTCACCGATAAGGTTTAACCCATAGAACCAGTCGCGACTCTGTTCACCGTGGAGGTTGAACCATATCTTGAATGCATCACCTATGTTGTGGCCTGCACCGATTGCGGAGTAGAAATCGTCGAAATATAGCATCGACCCGGTCTTACTACTACCTACAACCAGTAACCCATAGTTTTGTTGAAATATGTACCAGTTAGCGATACAGTTGAGTTCAATGTAGCGGGTACCGGAACAGCTGAATAGGTTGTAGAAATGTGCATGTGGTTCAAGTACAAATATTCCCCATGGTGACGAATGTGCACAGAGGTGGATCCATTCATACCCCATCAGTAAACGTTGACGGTATTCATTTGCTACGGTGAGCGTTTCGGTGTTGACTACCTCTACGCTGGGATAGACGTGATCCAACCCACACGCCGACCAGTACGACCAGTCGTCATCCACAAATGCTAACCCGACACCGGGTAGCGATAGGTTACCTTCCCTATATGCATGGTTTTTTGAAAAGTAGGTTTTGAGCAACTTAATGGGGTTATCCCATGTGAGGTTGGGGTAGAGTCTACCAACCCAGATCTCGAGTCCCACATCACCATAATGTCCATCGTATATGCCATCACCGTTGGTGTCTTCCCATATGCCGTTGAGATCCATGAAGTAGATATCGATGGGAAACTCCTCTACGCAGCCAAATCCTTGGGTTTCGAACCATGCTACGGGGAGATTGCCGATGAAGATCGCACCCATGAGGTTTTCGAGAGTCGTTAAATATGTGCGTAAAGCATCGTGCGTTATACCGGTGACTGTATCCACCTGTACGCTATAGCCCGCGTCTACAAGGTCGTTACAGAAGGTGGTCACCTCTGAAGATATGTATGGGTACAATTTACCCTCTACTATGATATCTATGAGGCTATCGGTTTTGATGATTGCTAAAACAGTATGTGGTACGATATCTTTTTGGGATTCTGGTTGCTGTTTTAACCATTCCGAGTAGCTGGTGGGCTGTCGACCATAGGGGTCGACCCATTCCAGCTGCCTCACGTTGTCACCCAGCTGTAAGTTAAGCAATATCAGCAATATCATAGTGACGTTCCGATATCAAAGTGGGTACACCTTTCACCCATATTGTGTTGGAGATAATCTGTAACGTGAGAAAGCCCCCTCTTGCCATGAAGACACAACTGCGGTTGACAAGCCCTTTGGAGTACAATAGTGCGAAGCTGGATACCGCACCTGATGCACATGAGAGTGTCTCACCCACACCGCGTTCCCATACCCTATGCAAGACGAACGATTTTGAGATACGTGTGACGAAGTTTACATTTACGCGGTTTTTGAAACATGGTGCCTTCTCTATGCGGGGAGCAATTTCAAACGGTACGGTTGTACCAATCATTATGAAGTGGGGATTACCAACCGATTCTGTGTAGTAGCCACGGATAATCCCACCATCCAGATGTAATGCTATATATTCTGTAGAGAAATGATCGAGGTTAAGCATCTCCGCTTCTATTGAGTTGTCGCCTATCTTTATCCTCTTCGTACCCGCTTTTGTGTATACCTTTACTAACCCAGTAAACCCCTCATCACGCAATATTGTGCCAAAACATATGAGTGAGTTGCCACAGATTTCGGCTTCCGAGCCATCTGGATTATAAAATGATAGCTGTGGAGGTGACGATATTTCATACACACATAGTATATCGCCACCTATCATATTAGGCATAAGTAAAGTGCGTGCCAGTTGGGTTGCACGTATGGAAGGAAACTTGTGAATAAACACTATTGTGTTACCGGAGGACGTAAATTTGCGGATCACAGATACCCCCTTTCTTGCATCCATCGGTCATTGTATATCTTGGATAAATAGTTTACCCCAGAATCTGGCAGTATGGTGACAATTACCGAACCGGATGGTGCAACCTCATAGACCTTTAGGGCTGCCCAGACATTGGCACCTGATGACCCACCTACGAATAACCCTTCCTCTTTTGCTAACCTTCTTGCTGTGAGGAATGCATCCTTATCTGTCACCTGTATCATGTCGTCGATAAGCGAGAAATCGACCGTCGGTATTATAGCGTCATCACCTAACCCTTCCAGTTCGTACGGCTTATATTCGCCTGGTGTACCTTTCTTGAAGTAGTCATAAAACACGGAGCCAACCGGGTCGACCGCTATGCAGCGGATGTTGGGGTTTCTCTCTTTCAGAAACCTTGCTACACCTGTGAAAGTACCACCTGTACCGAGACCAGCTACAAAGTGGGTGATCTTACCATCGGTATCAACCCATATTTCCTTGGCAGTGGTTTCGTAATGTGAGAGCGGGTTGTCAAGGTTCTCGTGCTGGTTGACATAATATGCATTAGGTATGGTTTGGGCGAGCCGTTTCGTAACTTCATTACGGCTTTCGGGTGACCCATGTTTTGCATCACCCGGACATATTATAACTTCTGCACCTAATGCACGTAAGAGGGCAATCTTCTCGCCAGATACCCTATCAGTCAATGTAAGGATTACTTTGAACCCTTTTATAGCTCCGTACATTGCGAGCGCTATGCCGGTGTTACCAGAAGTGGCCTCAATTATCGTGCCACCGGGTTTGAGTTCACCCCTATCTATAGCTCTATCGAGTATGAACTTTGCCATCCTATCCTTTATGCTATGACCGGGGTTGAGGAATTCAGCTTTCGCAAGTAATAGGGAATCGGATTTTTGGGCTACCAGCTTGGATAGCTTCACCAGGGGAGTGTTACCTATCGCATCGAGTATGCTTGTGAGGTAGCGCATTAAACAGTGTTTATTAAATTAAAATACGAGGGAAAGGTTCATGTCAACGTCAACTCAGTGATTTTGTATTTCACGAACCGTTGACCACCATGCCCCTCGAGGTTGCCAAATGGGTTGAAAATCTTTCATCTATTTTGCTTAAAAACTATTTGCTACCAACAGCTATGAACTGCTTATCGCGAACCTTATAGCTACATGCAATTTTGCTACCATCGGGTGAAATGATACAATGGCTACATGCCTCATACTGATGATACGCCTCATCAGTCCCTGCGGTTGAAAATGTTTTGCTATCGAATATTAGTTTACAGAAATTGTCACGAGGTAAACCCTTTTACCATCTATTGAGTAATTTATACCTTCGATTATGCCCCTCACGTCTATTGAGAAAACGATCAGGTGTATTACTCCATCGTGCCTAACGATTGGTTGGATATCCATGGGGAATAACCCATGTATTATCAGTGAATCCTGAATTGACTTGGTAATTTCTATCTCTTTTATCTGATGGGTTACAAAGTCGATCAAAAATGCATGTAATGGTTTAATTTGAGGGAGGTAGCTGATTTTACCAGTATATGCATCTCTAATGGGCATAGAAGAAGAGGAATCACAGATAAATAGATACATTTTAGAGATCTTGCCATCGTTGACCTGTATGTCATAACGTAGTGTCCGATGTGATGGGATAATAGCTTTGAATACTGTTCGTAACGATAACTCACGTGATGACGGATGATAGCCTTCCAATATATAAATTTCTTTCAAGCGGTTGTTGTAAAATGATAAAGTAGCCACCAACCCATATGTCGTAAATCGCAGTATATCCTGTAAGTAAGGGGGATTGAACCTCAACATAAAACTTGCATTTCGCTGTGTATTGAGTATGAAAAGCTTATCTTCACTATTCTTATAAAGTAGCAACGAATCGTCTATCCAACTTAATGGTTGCCCTTCCTGGGAGTATACTTTCAGCCTACGGTAAGGGAACCCTCCAACCTGGTGTACCACGGTGTCTCTACCACATAGTACAGGAAATATCTCCGTTGGCAAGGTTTGCAGAGTTTCAATATATGTAGTAAGCAAAAGATAAGGCTGAAGTTCAAAATTAAGTGTAAATGTGGTATCAAATTGCAGCAGCTTAAACCCAACCACGAAAAGTATGTATATTACCATCTCCCCCTACGTGATGTCCAAACCTTTAGATTTTCCAAGCCTATAGTTACCAAATCTTGAATCCAAGTTCACCAGTTGTAGGTGATGTGCCATTTCTGCCATCCTTTCACGCGACCTCATATCCTGAAACCGTCCATTTATAAATATCCATTGAGCTCCTCATGGGTCAATGTATTTCAAAGGATTGCTTTTTCCACTAAACAGGCAGTGGTTGGCCTCTGTTGCCCACTGTGTCTCGAGGTTGCCATAGCTTGCATTTTATGGATGGTTTTCGATAAGGCTCAATATTTGTTCCTTACAATCGTAAATGTGAATCCTTGTTTCGTCTTCTGTCCATGCGAAGAATGCTATATTATTGCCATATAAAACCACCCAGCATGCATTTAATAAAAATACTGCAGGAGGATAGGAGTACAAGTGAGGCAAACAAGTATTCGATTTCATTTCACTCTGTGTTTCTAATCTGTATATCATGTACCATCAGCGAATTTTATCCAGTATCCTATCGATTTTGTAGCTCCAATCATACACATATATCTCTATCGCATAACCGTCGGGTTTGAGGGTATTTTGGAAAAATGCTATCCTCCTGCAATCCGGTGATATTGCATATATTATAGGTTTATAGCTAATTGTGAGGTGCGTTTTTTGGCCATTATGTGGGTTATAAAATACCATATCTTGTAATGAGTCAAAATATGAGAGTATGAGCGAATCCACATAACGGACGGGAATTATACAGGGTACATACAATATCATCTCCTCAGCAGGCATTATATCAAAAAACAGCTCTGTATCTGCTACAACCCACCAACCGTAGTCGTATTTATATTGCGAATATGGTGGTACATGTAGATGAGGTTGTACTAATTCCTTCTCCCGTGTGAATGGATTTATCGTAAATAATTGTGTATCATTTGTGACAGTTATGTAATAGATCAAGGAATCATATATTGGACGAAGTAAGCTACCCGTTGTGATGACTGCGGAACTGTCACATTCCTCGACAAGATAAATTCTACCCGGTATTGCGGTCAACTCGAGAACACTCAACCGACTATCTTTACGAGTATAGTTGAACTCTAAGGTGGCTGTACCAACGATTAATCTGCCATCGTTTAATCGATAAATCTCGATAGGTAATTCGTTCGAATGCCACCAGAATACATACAAAGAATCACGATCCATTAGCTTGCAGTAAGTGATAGGTGTATTAATTTTGACTCGTAACGTATGGATTGCTTCATCGAACGATCGCCGTGAGAAGAAAAAACGTGGCGACCGTGGAAGGGGAGCAAACCTACCAGAGGGAATTTCAATTGTACTATATATAACTTGATCGATCTCAGGTGACACCCAGTAACTAAGTATAGTCTCATCCCATGGCAATGAAACGAGTTCCTTTAACGTACCTGTTTTCATATCATAGATATAAATATAGTGTCGCATATATGTGTATATATCTTC
>NMUJ01000032.1 GCA_002256535.1 Caldifarciminota bacterium 4484_18 | reverse complement strand
GCTCACCGTTTGTGTCGAAGACAAAGGATAAAATCATGCTTAAGCCGTCGGAAATACGTGAGATAAAGCAAAACGTGGATATACCAGTTATTGTTGTGGGTGGTGTAAACCTCGATAATGTCGAGCAGGTGCTATCAATCGGTATTGATGGTGTTGCTGTACATCAGGCGCTGTTCGAACCACCCGATATCGAACAGAACGTTAGGCGATTGGGGGTAAAAATATCGAAATTACGTGAAACGGGTTGACTTTTTTTTTTCATATGGTTATCTATAGATAAGTATGGTGATACTGAAATTCCTTATGGCTATTACTATTCAATGGAGCCCACCGGAAACCATGCCTCTTGGTGTACTTATGGGAGTTTCATATCTTGCGGTTGATAGCAATGGTGTGCTGTTTTGTGCTGTTGATACGTCGTGTAGAACAAACGCGTATCTGTTGAAATACGATGGTGATACATGGAGCTTATATAATATCACAAATGAAACAGGTGAGGGTAACGGTTGCTGGCAGGGTATTGAAGTTGATAGTATGAATAGATTGCATGGGTTATGGACTGATCTATTCTGTTGGAAACACTGTATTTTCTGTGACGATTCGGTTGTTAAGATAGATACAATACCCGGAAGTATAGGGCGTGGTGGTGGTTATGCTGACATTACAGTCTTTAGGAATAAAGTTTTTGTATGTTTCAACGACCTAAATTGGAATATGTTCCTGTCTGTGTTTGATGGCGATAGCTGGCATACTATTGAAGCACCTTATCAGAACGTTGCAAACCCACAGATAGGGTGTGATACTGCAGGTCGGTTGCATATTGTGTGGACTGATAAGATAGCTGAAGTGCTTAAATACACGGTTTATGATGGTGAATGGCACGACCCCGTGAGCTTATCTCCCGGACACCCAGATACTGGCAGAGTATGGGGTCCAGCGGTAGAGATGAAGGTTGATAGATTGGGCAGAGTTCATGTAATATGGCATGAGCGACTTCCGAGAAGGATAACGGAATATTGGTATGGGTGTTATGCGGATGATAGGTTCTATAAGAAATTTTTGATACGTGAGAAAACTTCTGGTGGAGAGGTTGGTAATATAAGGATTGATAAATTTAACAACCCTATTATCGTACAAGACCAAGCATTTGTCTCTCCTGATGAGATAGATAGTTTATGGCTGTTTTACTATGACGGGGTAACTTGGAGTAGAGAGCTAGTCAAAGCGGAAGATACTGCCGCAAATTGTATGGTACTTGCAGTTCCGCGGATGGTATTGTATGATAGTGTGATTCATATCACAGTTGGGGAGTGCGGTGTTGATTATTATTATACAAGATATATAAAAGGCATCATGATAAGTTACGGAATATCAGAAGAAAGAGAAAAGTCGCAACATCTAAATATCTACCCGACACTAATGTTGGATAAACTTGACGCTTTTCTACCATATAGGTTAAGTAAAGTAGAGGTTGCAATCCTTAATTTGTGTGGACAACCTATTTTGCAAAGAACTTTTATGGAAGGGCTGGACTCATTCTCCATTGTATATTCGGCAAATGGCACCTTTATACCTACAGGATGTTACTTTTTAATGCTGAAGACAGAGAATGGCAATACTTTTTGTAAAAAATTTATTCTTTTAAAATCTGGTAAGTATGAGATTATAAAATAGGGGGTATGATGAGGTATTTTTCAATTATAATGTTATTATTGGTGACATTAGTTGCACACGGTGTAAACCATCAAGCGGTTATTATCACGGGTGCTGATACAACAGGTAGGGGAGCAGAGAAATCGGCAGGTATTGTTCTTCAAACATGGGATAAACCGGATGCTGATATCGAAAAATTATTCGGATGTGAAGCAGACTCTGCGTTGATAGAGGAAATCATAAAATCGGACACAACAAAACGATGCTACAACTCATTCTGGAATGATACTTATTTAATGTGGGAATTACTTTACAAAGATAACTGGTGGATGAACAGAGGCATCTATCCTGTTTATACGGATCAGGATCATATAAACGTGTTATATGCATATGGTGAAGATCAGTATACGGGTTATAGGTATAAACCTTACTATTTAGACCGATACTGGCGGTATGGGGATATTGTGGACGATAGCGCATACTATGAAGATGTATACCAAGTATTTACACAACTTGCATCTGAGATGTCAGATAGTGATAACTTGATCATCTATACTTTTAATCATGGTATGCGAGGCAGTGGACTCACTGTGATTGATACAACCCTGTCCGAATATGGTAAAGCAAAAGTACCTGGTTCTTTATCGAGAGTCGTTTTAGACGGCAATTATGCTTACGTATCGGACTGGGATTATGGGTTAAGGATTTTCGACGTTACAGATCCAACGTCACCTTCGTTTATAAGTCAATGCCTTCTCCCTCATGGATGTGATGTGACCGTTTTTAATAACCGTGCATATGTAGCTTGTCGGGAAGGGCCGTTTATTCTCGTTTACATTGTAAATATCGCAGATCCGTATAATCCGCATATTTATACGTATGGAGTAACCCATGGTCCTTTCATCCCAACCGGAATCGATGTTTCAACATACATTTATGTAACAGCTATAGCCTATAAAGCAGGTATTATTATGGTCTTTGACCCGGATGTAATGATCCCAGGCGACGGCATACGTTTTGATACTCTCATTACAATAGATGCATATTGTTGGGATGTACAAGTAGATGGTAACTACATTTACGTAGCCGCCGATACTTTAGGGGTATTAAAGATTAATAAGTTTACAATGGAAATAGTTGATACCGGTGAAACTTTTGGTAAAGCGAAAGATATAGATATCCAGGATGATCTTATCTACGCAGCAAACGATACAGACTTTGTGGTTTTAGATAAAAACACTTTATCCATTGTAGGGAGGTGCTCAGAAGAGATTCAATCGATATCGAGAGTTAGTGTTGAAAATTTCTACGCATATGTAGTAGATAGAAAAAATAAGGCGATCCTCAAAATTGACGTTACTGACCCTACTTCACCGTCAGTTATAGGAGATTATAGCTTTACGGAAGGTCGATTAGTGGATGTTTATGCTTATAATGAGTATGTCTATTCTATCGATATTTATGATAAACAGGTTTATCTGGGGTTGATGGATACATTGATGTCCGATGCTGATTTTGCCTCATTGGCTAATTTGGTGAACTATCATAAACGTATAGTATGGATGCAACAATGTTTCTCTGGTGGTTTTATCGATAACTTGGAAGGTACAAATACCGTAATGCTTACGGCCTCAGAGAATGACGAATTCGCTTACGTAGCGGATGATGTTTCACGTAATAACTCACCCTTACCCGAAAATGAGACTTATGAAGGAAAAACATTTTATCACGGTGAATTTAATTTCCACATTATGAATGCCGTTCGCAAGAAAGCTATCTGGGGGACCTCCTATGAAGATCCACCACCTGTAGATGCGGATTATAACAACGATTTCCTGATATCCATGGAAGAAGCCTTTTATTACGTAAGCACACATGATAGCCGAAACGAGACCCCACAATACAGTGATATGGGTGAGATAGGTAGCAGCACATATCTTGCATGGGATGATTACACACCACCGGATACACCTACGGGATTATCAATTGTTGAAATCTATTACACACAACTACCCAATCGTCCAGGTTACTATTACCTTGTGCATCTGGATTGGGACTCGAATACTGAACCTGACCTCGCAGCTTATAGTCTATACAGGAGAATATCACCGTATGAATCAGATTTCACACGTGTGAAATGTGTGGATTCGTCAGAAACTTGGGATACTGTCATGCAATACCCTCCGTACTACCCTGGTTATGGGGTTTATGTTTACTATTACGTTACAGCTTACGATATAGCAGCTAACGAGAGCGAGCCATCCAACACGGTGGGTTTCTGGATGTGGCCACCTTCTGAGCCAGGTTCACCTGCGAGTGCCAAGTTCATAATTGCGGGCTTAGGTAATCCCGAGCCATCGCCTTATCTTGTGCAACGTGCAGGCTACAGAGTTATAGACTCTAACCACGATGTTGATCTATACCCTGAGTACTCGGTGGATTACCATCCTGAGAGACTGGTGTATAGATTCACAGGATTAGATCCAGTCAAAGAGTACTGGATAGCAGCTATCCTATGTAGAGGACATGATGATCCAGCTACGATCGAGAGAATGTACATAGATGGTATACCGGTACTCACAAATCTAACTGTTGTGGATACACCGAGGTTGGTATACCATAGGATACCCCATATTCTGTACACCGATAGTGTGATAACTATCGAGCTACAACGTGTATCGGGTGGCCCTGCCATCGCATCTGAACTCATACTGGCTGAAGTCACGTATACACCGGGGTTTGGTGGTGGGATGACATCCAACGAGATAACGAAATTTGACATCTCGGAGGTATCACCCAACCCTGCCACCTCACATGTCACTATAAAGCTTGCTGTACCCTACAGAGCATACATCAATCTAAGTGTGTACGATATCACAGGTAGGTTAATCCATACACTAATTGCTGATAACCTAAATCCCGGCTATTATACGTTAGAATGGGATGTTGGACATCTACCCATAGGTGTATATTTCTTGAAACTACAAACTGATCACTCTGCGGTTACGAAAAAGCTTGTAGTAATAAGATAGAAGCGCATTTTACGATACACATGAATCGCCCATTTATGGATAGCTTGCAATACGTTCAAAAGTGATGATATTTGAGATCTAAAACGATTGACATGCGGGGCAAAAATATCGAAATTACGTGAAACGGGTTGACTTTTTTTCATATGGTTATCTATAGATGAGTATGGTGATACTGAAATTCCTTATAGCTATTACTATTCAATGGAGTCAACCTGAGACCATACCTCTTGGTGTACTTATGGGGGGTTATTTTTGTAATAAGTTTATTATTTTAAAGCCTGGCAAGTATGAGATTGTGAAATAGGGGGTATGATGAGGTTATAAATAGATTTACAAAAGGGAGGGAAAAGATGAGCATATTTGCTATATTTTTGACCTGTTGGACAACGCCAATAAATATATCGAATACACCTGGAACATATAGCATGTTTCCTTGCATTGTAGTCAACCATGGGAAGATACATGTGGTTTGGGATGATGGCATCTATGACGTGATGTGTCGAGTGTTTTACCGCTGTTGTGTGAATGACTCATGGTTACCCATCGATACTGTAGTTGATAGCTTACCATATTATTGTGGAATACCTTCGATAGCAGTGGATACCTCTGGGATTGTACATGTTGTATGGGATGACACAAGAGGTAATTACGACATATGGTGGTCATATTACGATGGTGAGGAGTGGTCACCACCTGTTAATATATCGAACGATCCACGATGCTCGTTTGCACCCAAAATAGTGGTGGATCCATCCAACC
>NMUJ01000077.1 GCA_002256535.1 Caldifarciminota bacterium 4484_18 | reverse complement strand
GTGTTACGTGAGACCAAGGTGGCAGCTGTCTTAGCGAAGAGCTTTGCCCGCATATTCTTCCGTAACGCTATCAATGTGGGGCTGCCATTGGTTGAATGTGATACCGATGCAATACATGAGGGTGATGAACTCGAAGTAGACCTCGCTAAGGGTATTGTACGTAACCTCACGCGTGGGGTTGAACTCAAAAGCAACCCATTACCACCGGTGATGTTGAAAATATTGGGTGATGGTGGGTTGTTGCCACATCTGATCAAGCAATTAAGGAGGTAAGATGGCGAAGAAATGGGTATATTTCTTTGGTGACGGTAAAGCTGAAGGTAATGCTAAGCTTGTTAACCTGTTAGGTGGTAAAGGTGCCAACTTACATGAGATGACGAACCTCGGCATACCTGTGCCACCGGGCTAAGCTTGTTAACCTGTTAGGTGGTAAAGGTGCCAACCTACATGAGATGACGAACCTCGGCATACCTGTGCCACCGGGGTTCACCATAACTACGGAGGCATGTCGTTACTTCTATGAGAACGATGGTAAGATTCCGCCGGAGCTCGAACCCCAAGTACGTTACTTCTATGAGAACGATGGTAAGATTCCGCCGGAGCTCGAACCCCAAGTACGTGAAGCGATGAGTAGAATCGAATCCCTCATGGGACGTAAGTTCGGCGATCCCAACAATCCGTTACTTGTATCGGTACGATCGGGTGCACCGGTGTCGATGCCAATCCGTTACTTGTATCGGTACGATCGGGTGCACCGGTGTCGATGCCTGGTATGATGGATACCATACTCAATTTAGGGTTAAACGATGAGAGTGTTGAAGGGTTAAGCAAATTAACTAACAACCCACGTTTCGCATATGACTGCTATAGGCGGCTCGTCTCTATGTATGGGAAAATTAACTAACAACCCACGTTTCGCATATGACTGCTATAGACGGCTCGTCTCTATGTATGGGAATGTGGTCATTCGAACAGAAGAAACACGAAAAGGGTGTCACCCAGGACATAGAGTTGACGGCAGAGGATTGGCGTGACTTGGTGGGTAAGTTCAAACAACTTATACGTGACCGTACAGGTAAGGAGTTTCCACAAGATCCGTGGGAACAACTTTGGGGTGCAATCAAGGCTGTGTTCAAGTCGTGGAACAACCGTCGTGCTATCGAATATCGTAAGATACATGGTATACCGGAAGATCTCTACACAGCTGCTAATGTACAGACGATGGTATTCGGTAACCTTGGCGAAGATAGTGCTACGGGGGTGGCATTCACAAGGAATCCAGCCACCGGTGATAAAACCTTCTACGGTGAATACCTTCGTAATGCACAGGGTGAAGACGTAGTCGCTGGTATACGGACACCGGAACCTATCGATAAGCTCAAGGAGGAGATGCCCACCATATACGAAGAGCTTATGAAGATAAGGGATTTGTTAGAACATCACTATAAGGATATACAGGATATTGAGTTCACGATAGAGCGTGGTAAACTCTATATGTTACAGACACGACGTGGCAAACGTACTGCGCTTGCCAACGTAAAGATAGCAGTCGATATGGTTAAGGAGGGGTTGATCGACGAGAAAGAAGCCATCCGACGGGTAACCCCTGAAGATATCGAGCAGCTCATGCATCCAGTGATCGATCCAAATGTAAAGGCAGAACCCATTGCTAAGGGGTTACCGGCATCACCGGGTGCAGCTACTGGTAAGGTGACATCGGAAGAAGCAGCGGAATGGGCTGATAGAGGTGATCCCGTTATACTTGTGCGACTTGAGACCTCCCCGGAAGATATTGTAGGTATGAAAAAAGCGGAGGGTATCCTAACCCAACGTGGTGGTATGACCTCACACGCAGGGTATGACCTCACACGCAGCAGTGGTAGCCAGGGGTATGGGTAAACCCTGTGTGGTTGGATGTGAGAATATCAACATAAACTATGACAAGAAGGAGTTTGTCACATCTACGGGCATGACAGTGCGTGAAGGTGACGTAATCACTATCGATGGTGCCACCGGTAATGTATACGTTGGCGATCTACCCAAAGTGAGGTTAGCTACTGTGCCGGAGTTCCAGGACACCCGAAGACCGCAAAAAGGCGCTTGCCAAGCTTCTACCCATGCAGAAGGAAGACTTCAAACAGATATTGGATGTGATGGACGGGCTACCAGTCATTATAAGGACGCTTGACCCACCACTACACGAGTTCTTACCTAAGGAACAGGAACAGATTGAGGAGCTTGCAAAAGAGTTGGGTATCGACCCTGATGTGCTTCAGAAGAAGGTCGAATCACTGGCGGAGTTCAACCCAATGTTGGGACATCGTGGATGTCGACTGTAGATAGAGTGGCGAAAGAGGTTATGGAGCAATATGGAGTAGAAATCGAATATAAGGTGGGTACGATGATTGAATTGCCACGTGCTGCACTTACAAGTGATGAGATTGCTAAGTATGCGGAATTCTTCTCGTTCGGTACGAATGATCTTACGCAGACGACGTTTGGGTTCTCGCGTGATGATGTTGCCAAATTCCTAAACCTATACATAGAAAAAGGTATATTACCATATGATCCGTTTCAATCGCTGGACATTGTAGGTGTGGGTGAACTCGTTCGCATAGGTACAGAGCGTGGTAAAAAGGTACGACCTGACCTCGAAGTCGGTATCTGTGGTGAACATGGTGGTGTGAGCTGCTCACCATATCGTGTACCTGTGGCGAGGTTAGCGGCTGCAAAGGCTGTAGTAGAAGAAGAGAGCAAGAGTGATATCCACTAAGGTAAAAGGCTGTAGTAGAAGAAGAGAGCAAGAGTGATATCCACTAAGGTAAGTTGACGTGTGTAGGTCAACCTTATATTTATTTGTATGGGATTGTCTAGTGATGGTTCTTTACAGTATGGGATGTAAGGGTAGAAGATGTGCACTACGTGAAGGTACATGGGTACGCTACCGTATGGGTGATGAAGAGATGAAGTGGCAGGTATTAAAGTTGACAGAGGAGTCGCTCCGCATACGTGGTGTGTTGGGTGATGGATTGAAACTTAACGCATCGTATGTACGAGATACGATTGGCCAGTGGATGCTTACCGAGTTGTGGCTTATAGAGGGAGATGACAGTATAGCGATGAAGGCAACTGGGTGGTTGGATATGTTCGATTTCGACCCTGATTATGACACCAGTACATTGGTACGTAGAGAGGTTGTACGAGTTGATGGCAAGAAACTGCGATTACTGGTATACCCTGATGTGATAAAATCGCCTGATATACCTATTTTTGGTATATATTGGGCAAGGATAGGGGGTGATACGTTGAAACTGTTAGATTTTGGTTATAAATAAAAGGGCTTATATATGGCTGAAATCCAGATTTTAGAGAAAAGCTATCCGGTAGATTTACCGGAGAAGGTGGCAAGAAAGATAGAGTCCACCATCAACGATATGTTAGAAAAGATCAAGAAGGAGCTCGATACCTCTATTGTATCTGATATCCTTTGTTATGGGCTTATAAATTTTGCGTACCTGTTGATACAGGAAGAACAACGTAGGGCGAAAGCTGTGAAGCGGCTCGATTCGATAATCGCGAAGCTCGAATCCACCCTATAAGGATTTCAGCCTATATAAGCCCATTGTAAAAGGAGGTAGATATGGGTATTGTAAACTCACTAATTGGCATAATTGGTGGATTAGCAATAGGGGTGTTGATTTCATACGGGATATGGGGACGTAAATATAGGTTGAGTTTGAAGAAAGCCGAAGAGAAAGCTAAGTCAATAATAGAAGCTGCGGAGAAGGAAGCACGTGAGATAAAGGTATCGGCAGAAAGTGAGCTTAAACGTAAGTTACACGAACAGAGACGTGAACTCGAAAGGTCATTCGCCAACCGCAAGAGGGAGGTTGAGGAACGTGAACGTCGGCTATCGATACGTGAGCGTGAACTTGACCGTAAGCTTGAGCTGCTCGAACGTCGTGAGAAGCTATTGGCTAAAAAGGAGAGCGATATCAACCACAGCCATAAACGGGTAGCTGAAAAGCTGAAGGAGTTGGATAACCTCATCCAACAGGAGAATGTGATATTGGAGAAAATAGCTGGGTTATCGCGTGAGGAGGCAAAACAGAAGCTACTAAATAACATGCGGGAGGAAGCTGAACTCGAAGCTAAGCAGTACCTGCTGGAACTGAAGGAGAAAGTCGAACGTAACGCCAAAGCGGAGGTCTTCCAGATATTGACCACTGTAATGAACCGCTACATACCTGAAATTGTAGCAGAACAAACTACGAGCGTTGTGCATTTGCAAGCAACTGGGGTTGACCTTATTATCGATGACACACCGTTGATGGTAAGCATATCATCATTTAATCCCGTACGACGTGAGATTGCACGACGGGCACTCGAAAAGCTTGTAGCTGATGGAAGGATACACGCTTCATAATCGAGAAAGGTGAAGAAACCGTAGCTGAACTGGGGATATCGGGATTGCATCCGGAGCTCATAAAGTTGTTGGGTGAACTGCATTTCCGTACAAGTTATGGACAGAACGTGCTACAACATTCGAAAGAAGTTGCCCATATTGCAGCACTATTGGGGGCTGAATTGGGGCTCGATGATAATAAGATTGAGGAAGCCAAACGTGCGGGGTTATTACATGATATCGGTAAAGCCATAAGTCAGGAGGAGAAAGGGTCTCACCAGCAGATAGGTGCTGAAATAGCACGTAAGTATGGTGAATCTGAAACTATCGTCAACGCGATAGCGGCACATCATCGTGATGTTGAACCACTCTCCGAGGTAGCAGTAGTGGTGGAGCTGGCTGATGCAATAAGTAGTGCGAGACCGGGTGCAAGACGTGAGACACTTGATGCATATATACAGAGGGTGGGACAACTCGAAGAGATTGCACAATCATTTGATGGTGTGATGCGTGCATTCGCTATACAGGCGGGTAGGGAAGTACGTGTAATTGTACACCCTGATAAGGTGAAGGATGACGATCTCGTGTTGCTTGCAGATAAGATTGCGAAGAAAATAGAGCGTGAAATGAAGTATCCCGGTGAGATAAAGGTTACCGTATTACGTGAAGTACAAGCTGTACAATACGCTAAATGAGGGTTGCCTTTTTGGGCGATATAGTGGGTAAGGGTGGTAGGAGGTTGCTCGCTAACAAATGGAGGACGTGGAAGCTCAACCATCACGTGGATTTCACGATAGCGAATGGTGAGAATCTCGCCGGTAGGGGGATAACGCCCAACCTTGCACGTAAGGTGCTCAAGTATGGGATAGATGTCATAACATCAGGTAACCACATATGGAAGTTTGACCAGATTATACCGCTGTTGGAAGATGAACAATTTCCACTGATTAGGCCACTTAACTACAATGACGTACCAGGTAAGGGTAGCGGTGTGTTCAATGGTGTGGCTGTTCAATGGTGTGGCTGTTATCAACCTCTTATCACCGATTGGTATGACACCACACCTGGTTGAACCCATGTTTAAGATAGTCGAACATGAGGTGACCATTATAATAGTAGATGTACATGGTGAGATGGCAGCTGATAAGATAGCACTTGCGTATTACCTGGATGGTAAGGTGAGTGCAGTGATTGGTACACACACGCACGTACCGACAAACGATGCAAGGATATTGGAGCACGGTACCGCATATATCACGGATGTGGGTATGGTAGGTGCAACCCGTTCCGTTATTGGGGTGAAGAAAGAGATCATCGTAGAGCACCTGATCACAGGGCTACCGAAAAGGTTTGACAATGCACATGAAGAAGTGAAAGGTTATGGTGTACTTATAGATATCGACGACCGTACAGGTAAAAGCTACGCTATTGAACCGTTTGTGATAGAGGGGTGATAGAAACTGTTTTACCGGTATCGTCATCTATGTCAAGTAATACACCTTGAACGATAGCTGTACCGGTGGCAGGTTTTAACTTCTGTGGTATACCAGTGAGGAAATACTTTATGTAGAGCTGTTTGTCGAACCCAATAACTGAATCAGCTGCACCTACCATACCTGCATCCGTAATATAACCAGTACCTTCGGAAAGTATCTCTGCATCACGTGTCTGTACATGGGTATGTGTACCTATGACTGCGGAAACCTTACCGTTGAGGTACCAACCCATAGCACGTTTCTCGGAGGTGGTCTCCGCATGGAAGTCAACGATCACAATTTTGGCACGTAATTTGGGTAACTGTTCATTCACCACCCTGAAGGGGCAATCAACTGTCACAAGAAAGACCCTACCCACGAGGTTGATAACCGCAAGCTCACCATTGTCAAAAACCCCATATCCGGGTACACCTGGTGGATAATTCAGTGGCCTCAACAGATTAGGTAAGGTAGATAGACTGGATACGAGAGAGGCATCTTGCCATATATGAGGTCCAGACGTAAATATGTTGATACCGGCAGCCTCCAGCTCACGTAACTCCTTTAGAGTGATACCAAATCCTGTATCGCTGGCATTCTCGATATTGGCTATCACGTATCGGGGGTTGTGACGTGAGATAAGTTCGGGTAAAACCTTAGCTATAGCAGTACGGCCACACGGTAGCTTCTCTGTAGGCTTTGGAGTGGGTTCGCCCATCTTGCAGTTACCATTAAAGGTGGCACCTTCTTCAACCACCAAAACTGCACACGTTATGTCACCCTTGATGTTGGCACCTGCCTGTAGTTCAACCTTCTTCGTTACATAAAGGTTACCCTCTACTTTGCCACGAATTATGGCGTTAGATGCATTTACGGTACCCTTTATGTAACCTTCCTTGCCAAGCAGTAGGGTGCCTTTCACTTTGATCTCACCATCTATAGTGCCATCTATTCGGATGCTACCTTCTGCCGTAAGCGTGCCTTTGACACAGCTACGACGGCCAATGAATTCCGTAATCTCAATACCTTTCTCTTTCATTATTACCTCCTGTTAGAAGGCCCTACCCAAAAAGTAAATAAGTGGGTCGAGCGGTTCACCTTTATAAAAAAGCATAATATCTACAGGTGAATCTTCCTTCACGAACCCCA
>NMUJ01000076.1 GCA_002256535.1 Caldifarciminota bacterium 4484_18 | reverse complement strand
CGGAAAAATCGACATTATCCACACCTACCTCCAGTATCTCCATGATCGCGAAGCTACCACCACTTATTGCAGTGCCAAGGTTTTCAAACCCATCCGCAGTTATCCTGAGAGTGTCGAACCCTACACTTCCCTCGATGACACGGAAATTCAACCCCATACTACCGGTGAACACAAACGCAAACGGATATGGCCAGATTGCTACCTCGCTGCAGTTGATCCAGAACACATCCCGCAGGTTGAGTGTATCATTACGTAGTAGGGTGATCACACCCTCGGTACTCCATAGCACGTCACCATCGAATGTCACCTTCACACCCGGTATTACGCTATCCTCACGTACTATGCGACCGACCCGTATCCTGCTTTTTTCATCACTATTGATGATAGGGAAATAAAAATCGGTAACTATCGACACGTCACTCTCTTCGGTGACGAGATCACCTTCGTCAAATTTCAACCTCAACCCTACATAGATGGGGTCGATAGTAACTATCCACAGGTCGAACTCCGTCGTATCGTTACCTAACCCATCATGCCCCTGAAAGACACGTACACGACCGATACCCGACCCGTCAGCATTCACCTTAAATGCAAACTGTTGTGGTTCAAGCGTATCGAATGGCTCGGGTAGGTTTATTTCACCCTCAAGCTGTAGATACCAATCAGTTTCACCGGGTGGATTCACAAAGCTTAACTTCTCCAACAGCACGTAGTTGTTACCAGGTATGAGTTGAAACGGATCTGCAAGGGTTATCACACCTTCCCAACTACCATCGTGATATACTTTGAGGTTATGGAAATCTGTCAGCTCATACTCTGTACCACTAATGCATAATTTTATTTTACCTGTAAGTCCGGCGTAGAATTTGCGTTCACCACCACCTGGGGTGCCATAACCCACAGATACGGTATCGATGTGAAACGTCATCCCCCATAGCGTAAACTCACGTTCTATATCGAAACGCTTGCCGCGGATACCTTCGGCACCTACCTCAAGGTTTTCTATGTCGAAAAGGTTACCCCCCACATAAGGTAACGATATAAATGCATCGATATAAAGTACGTTAGGTGGTGTACCTTTTTCACCCTAAGGAATCCATGATATAGTTCAAGGAAAGCGCTATCAGTCCCCGACTCGCGGTAGATTCTACCACCCTTTATTTGTGATGATTCCGGATGTACCACCGATAGCTTAAGCACAAGCTCCTCTATATGTACGTCATCTATAGTCTTACGGCTATCGAGTGATAAGAGGTGCAGCTTACCAGTACCTGATACCCTGTATTTGTTTGTACCAACCTCTGTCGTATCGGTATATCGTATGTTTGTGAGTAACGCCACCTCCGGTATGACCACAAGGCTACCAGGTAATACCACACGTGGTGCACCGAGCCCGTAAATATAGCGCTATCACGTAGGGTTAACCCCCAACCCTGCCAATAGCTACCGTCACGATATGTGCCACCACCTACATAACCTTGCCATATTTCGCTTTTACCTTCGTTTTGACCGATGGGTTCACCCTCATGTAACGCTTGTATTTGCCATACGTAGGATTTGCCAGCTTCGAGTTCAGGTGCATCACCCGGATACGCTAATGGTGGATGGTCGACGGTTATTTCATAATCTGGACTCGCTATGGCTTCGGATTCGGTCTCTCCGGGTTCGAGCTCCGCTATTACGAATTTATAATTTATCGCATAACCCGCAGGTACGATGAGCTCGTCCCAATCGAACTCCGGTGTCTCACTTACGGTATCGCCATCCTCTGGCGCTTTGGGCCAATCCACCACCTCAGGTGACTCATATACCTGAGAGAACGGTGCGGTAACAGACAATTCCTCACTTTCGCCAGTCAAAACCGTGGTGGCTTCGCGTTTGATCCATGTGACAAATTTGATATTAAATTCACCCTCCTCGGTAGACGTAAGGGTTAAACTAAGAACCCCAGCAGTACGCCAATCATCAACAAATGGTGATGGCTCGGTAGGTATCTCCAGCTCCGCTGTCCACTGTGCATTCAACGATCCAAGGATCACCAAAATAAAAATAGAAGTACTTATAACGGAAAGAGAGCGCATTTTACCCCCTTTCTTAAGAATTAAGGTAAAGATGTATCATCAACTGTCAATATCAGGTATCGACTTGTAAATATTGTCCTCAATACTTGCTATAAGATGAGTCTCAAATTGCGCTATTTCTTCATAAGGGTTAGTGTCTTGCCAACATTGAACCTACCATACCCGTACTTGTGGTCCCATCCAGCATCACCGAGGTCGTCACAACCCATGATTATGAGTTGCTTCACCTCTTCCACACTAAGTGTAGGATTTAAACTCAATATGAGGGCAGCCAACCCCGTAACGAGTGGTGTAGCAAGTGAGGTAGCAAGTGAGGTACCACACCCAGTGGTTTGATAGATTGTATCCGAAAGCTGTGTAGGGAATGCATGTAGGAGATTACAGCAAGGGGCGACAACATCTATCCCATCTCCGTAATTCGAACCTTGCCTTATGG
The DNA here is from genome assembly GCA_002256535.1 of Caldifarciminota bacterium 4484_18. GTDB lineage: Bacteria > Hydrothermota > UBA3073 > NMUJ01 > NMUJ01 > NMUJ01. The sequence goes on along the minus strand of NMUJ01000076.1, from coordinate 3,429 downwards.
GGATAGGTATACCCTCGAGCTGTTTCTCTTCGTACCACCATACGTCGTTTTCATCAACCCCTCCCACTGCAATAACTTCCTTGAACTTAGCCGGATACCCTATACCTTCGTTGCCACTGTTGCCCGTACCTGCGACAAGTACCACTCCCTTTGATGCAGCATATCTGACGGCATCCGCAATGTACTGCGTATCCTGTAACGTTGTAAAGCTCATATTTATCACCTTTGCACCATGATCGACCGCATATCTTATAGCATTAGCACAGTTCTTAAGTATTATCTTTTTCCTTGCCTCAGCAAACTCCTTGAACCTTTTGAGCTTATCCGGATCCTGTGCCAGTTTGATGAAATCTTTTGGCTCCATTTTGTAATAAGTGGTCGCTATATCCTCGTAACCTTTGGGGTTCGGCACCCCTATGCATACAGGTAATAGCTTGACATTGGGTGCGATACCGATCATCTCCCTGCTTTCAGCTGCTATGAGGGAAGCTACCGCTGTACCATGTGCGAGACATGCTTCATCTTCGGGATATATAGCAGATTCGCCACGGAAGTCATTCTCTATGAGCTTATTCTTATAAGCAGGATGCGATAGATCCATACCGATGTCGATGACTGCAACAATTAGCCCAGTCTCGGGAAGTTTAAGCTGTGACGGCATACCTATCTGTTGGAGGTAGGGTTGGTTGGCGAAGTACTTCCCATAATTGTAGACCCGTCGACCACTCCATGTATGATGTAAAGCACATGCCAGCAGGAGCATACCGATGATAACGATACGTAATAATCTCATCATTGCTCCCGGTTTAGATTGAAATAGTAGTTAAGCTATCCTTTTGTCAATTTCGGGCTCTTATACAACGTACTTTCACGTTATTTCCCCGAATGTATTCTGAGGCAACTGTGACAATTGACCAATAGGGTGTCAATTTTACTTTTAATAGGTTCCTAACACACAACGTACGACAGCGAATTACCATGCTGTACATAGGGCTCGACATCGGGTCAGTAAGCGTCAAAACGGTTGTACTGGATAGCGACGGATCTATCAAGAAGATCTTACCCTATACCCGCCATTTCGGTGAACCCATCAAGGTGCTGCTTAAGCATTTCGAACAGCTCTCAACCGAAATCGATATTGTTAACGACATTAGGGTTACTGGTGCAGGTGGTAAGTTAGTTGCAAACATACTGGGGGTAGACTTTATCAATGAACTACCGGCACAGATAGAAGCAGCACGTAGGTTATATCCGTATGCGAAATCGATCATCGACATAGGGGGTGAGGATTCGAAATTTATCGACATAGTTCATGAAGACTATGTATACGATTGAGGAGTTTGCTGAACTTGCACTCAAGTCGAAGACACCACCCCGTATTGCTGGTCTGCTCAACCTGAAGGATGACGAGCTTATCGTACCCGAATACTGTGCATGGATGGCAGCCATAGGTGCCGCCCTTATGTCGATTAAGGAAAATAGGAATAGAGAGGTAAAGCTCACCGATTGTATCACGAAACTGAACAAATATCTACAAGAGTATAAGGTAGATTGGCGTGCATTACCACCATTAGCGGTTAAGAAGTCGCAGCTACTTTATTTCAGTAACCCCAGCACCAACTGTGACATACGTGTAGGGGATCGTAAGGTCGATGCTTACATAGGGGTAGATGTGGGGTCGACCAGCACCAAAGTAGCCGCTATCGACAAACATGGCAACCTACTGGGTGAGGTTTATTTATGGACTGCGGGACGGCCACTTGAAGCCGTACGTGAATGCTTACGTCAACTATATGCCAAGATCGGTAAGCATATTAACGTTAAAGGTGCAGGTACCACAGGGTCGGGAAGGTACCTTACCGGTGACTTCATAGGTGCAGATGTAGTTGTTAACGAGATAACCGCACAGGCGACAGCTGCCGTACATATTGACCCCACTGTGGATACGATCTTTGAGATAGGTGGCCAAGACTCCAAGTATATATCGCTGGATAACGGTGTTATTGTGGATTTCGAGATGAACAAGGGAGGAGTTCGGTGATATAGCACTTACTGCTAACCATCCATGTGATTTAGGTGAACGTTGCACAGTATTTATGGAGACGAACCTCACCTCATACCAACGTAAAGGTGTCGATAAGCATAATCTTGTAGCTGGGTTGTGTTACTCCATAGCTAAAAACTATCTCACGCAGGTGGTGGGCAAAAAGCGTATAGGTGACCATATATTCTTCCAGGGTGCGGTCGCTTTTAACAAGGGTGTAGTGGCTGCATTTGAGCAGATTTTGGGCAAACCAATAACTGTACCACCACATCCACACGTTAAGTATCGGCAGAGTATATTCATCTGTGATGGATGCCCCAACCACTGTGAGATTAAAAAAGTCGTCATAGAGGGTGAAGCCACCCCACTCTACTATGGGGCACGCTGTGAACGTTATGAGATCAAGAAGAAGGAGCAGCCAAAGCATAAGCTACCGGATCTGTTTAGGGCCCACGTGTGGGTATACCTTATGCATCGATCTTCCACGAATATTTGCCGTTTTGGATGGCATTCCTGTCGGAGTTGGGGTTTAAGGTGGTGCTTTCGGATAGAACCAACAAAAAGATCATACATGATGGAGTGAGTCACGCAACTGCAGATTTCTGTTTCCCAATAAAGGTTGTAATTGGTCATGTAATAGCGGATTTCTGTTTCCCAATAAAGGTTGTAATCGGTCATGTAATAAACCTGCTCGAAAAGGGGGTTGATTACCTGTTTTTACCCAGTGTGATAGATGTACCGCCACAGAAAGGTATACGACGTAGCTACATATGTCCTTACAACCAGGAGATACCACATATCATAATGTCGACAATTAAACCCAACGTGAAGATACTACATCCTATCATATTTTTCAGAAACCCACATGCAGCTAAACATTCACTAATACGGTTTGGACGTACAATTGGCAAATCTTATAGGCAGATACAACACGCTATAAATGTAGCGTATAAGGCACAGGAAACCTTCTACCAGCAGGTACGACGACGTGGTGATGAAATCTTACGTTCAATAAAAGATAAGGCGCTCATCATCGTCGGTCGCCCCTATAATACCTGTGATCGCGGTGCTAACCTTGACATACCTAAGATATTGCGTGAACGTGGGCAACTGGTGATACCTGCAGACTTTTTGCCATTGGATAAATATGATGTGTCGGATTGGCCCAACATGTACTGGAGTTATGGGTACAGGATACTGGCGGCGATGCGGTTCATCAAGGATGATGAACGCCTATTCCCTGTGTATTTGACGAACTTCGGCTGTGGACCTGACTCTTTCATCCACCAGTATGTACGTAAGGAGTTGGGTGGTAAACCTTTCTTGTTGATTGAGGTTGACGAACACTCTGCACCTGCGGGTGTGATAACACGGTGTGAGGCGTT
>NMUJ01000075.1 GCA_002256535.1 Caldifarciminota bacterium 4484_18 | reverse complement strand
GGTATACGTAATTTCTCGAGCCGCAACTCAGGTGGTGGCCCCTTTTTCTTGAACCCACGTTTGGCAGCTGCATAGAATATGGCACGATTGAGGCCAAAACTCTTAGCGGATTCAATCGGTAACCCCAACAGATGTGCACGTGCAGCTTGAAGTACGGCCATCACCTGAAACCTACCTATGGGGCCCATCATACTCCAAACGGTAGACGTTGACGAAACTCTTCCTGTTTACCGGCATTCCAATTACGTACCGGACGTAGGTAGCCGACCACACGCGAATAGATTTCGGTTTGCTTCGCACATACAGGGCATAGTTCGTGCTCACCTGGTATATAGCCATGATCTGGGCATATCGAAAACGTAGGTGTGACCGTAAAATATGGTACACGAAACCTATGCGATAACCGCTTTATTAGCTCTCTGAGTGCATGATGGTCACGGAGCTCCTCACCCAAGTATATGTGCAGTACAGTACCACCAGTATACTTGCATTGTAGTGGTTCTTGGAGTTCGAATGCCTCAAACACATCGTCAGTGTAATTGACCGGCAATTGTGTAGAATTCGTATAGTACGGTATATCTTTACCTGCGGTGATAATGTTGGGGAAGAACTGTTTATCCAAGCGTGCCAACCTATAAGATGTACCCTCTGCGGGTGTAGCCTCTAAGTTATAGAGGTTACCGGTCTCCTGTTGAAACTGACGTAACTTGTCGAGCATGAAATCCATCACCCTAAGTGCGAAGCTACGCCCTTCAGGTGTACCGATATCTTTACCCATGAAGTTGAGCAGCGCTTCGTTCATACCCACCAACCCTATCGTTGAGAAGTGGTTACGTAAGGTACCAAGGTAACGCCTGGTGTAGGGTAGTAAGCCACGCTGTATGTTGCGTTCTACTAATTTGCGCTTAATCTCAAGCGATGTACGTGCAAGCTCCATGAGGTCCGATAACCTTGACAGGAATTCATCCCCATCTCTGGCTAAGTAGCCTATGCGAGGCATGTTGATGGTTACGACACCTATTGAACCGGTGGAGTCACTCGATCCAAATATACCGCCGGTAACGTTACGACGTAATTCGTCAAGATCAAGCCGCAGATGGCAACACATACTACGTATATCTTCGGGGTCAAGCTCACTGTTGATGAAATTCGAAAAGTACGGTATACCATATTTGCCGGTCATCTTGAATAGTAGATCTGCTATCTCGCTGTCCCAATCAAACTCCTCCGTGAGATTATAGGTAGGTATGGGGAAGGTGAACACACGACCGTTGCGACCTTTGGGAGGTGTGAGGTCAAACGTTAAGTTAACGAATGGGGTTTGGCCACCCCATCTGGATGCTACGTTGATAGAGAAGATGAAACTCTGCAATGCTTGTTTAACTTCATCGTAGGTGAGGTTGTCTTTACGTACAAAGGGTGCAAGATAGGTATCAAATGAGTTGAATGCCATTGCACCCGCCCATTCGTTCTGTAAGGTACCGAGGAAGTTGACCATCTGCCCGAGTGCGGTATCGAAGTGTCGTGAAGGTGCGGACTCTACCTTTCTTGGTACACCATTGAACCCTTCATGTAGCAATTGACGTAGGTTCCAGCCTGCACAGTAACCGACGATGCCCATCTGTAGATCATGTATGTGGAAATCACCCCGTATGTGGGCTTTGGCAACCTCTGGCGGATATACGGTTGTAAGCGTGTAGTGGGTGATAACAGTACCGCTTGCATGTAGCATTAACCCAGGAAATGAGTAGTCGATATTACTGTTTTCGTGTACACGCCAGTCACTACGTGTGAGGTAACCTTCGATAACTTTCTCCACATCCATAAGCAAGCTACGCATATCGCGTAGACGTTTGCGTTGGTCACGATATAGTATGTAAGCTTTGGCGGTACGGGCGTGACCACGTTCGATAAGCACTTTTTCGACAATATCTTGGATATCTTCGACGTTAGGTATACGGTCGTGGAAGGTCTCTTCAAGTATGGCGACAACCTCATCCGCAAGCTCCTCCGCAAGCTTGCGGTCACGACCACCAACCGCACGTGCTGCCTTGTATATGGCTTCTACAATACGTTCTTTATCGAATGGGACAACTCGACCGTCCCTCTTTTCCACGTATTTGATCATAACGCCTCCTTCAAATAAGCCGACTTTTATTTAAAATAATCCAATGGAAGGTATCAACAACCCGTGAACGGGCTTTGACAATCCATCCTTTACGGTAATAATCTAACATGCGGGTTGCAGTCATAGGGTGTGGCCGTCAGGGGGCGGTTATCGCAAACAAGTTACTCGAATACGGGTATGAGGTGACAGCGGTAGATGTAAATGCAAGTAATTTACGTAAGTTCAAAGGGAGGGCTAAGCTATTGCTCGATGTAAAAGATACGGATAGGTTGAAGCAGTTTCTAAGGGGTTACGAATTTGCGGTAGATGCAGTGCCGGCACGATTGGGGTTACATGTTATGCAAGCTGCTATAGAAGCTGGTACGAATCTGGTCGATATATCATTTACTGCAGGTGAGGTGCTCGATCTACAAGCTGCAACACTGAGTGCAGGTATAACCATAATACCGGAGATTGTGAAGCTTACAACCTATGTGTTAACTTCTGTCCAGAGGATATGCTCGAGGAGTACAAACGTCCTGTACGTATAAAGGTGGACGGCAAAATAAAGCAGGTAGCACCGCTGTCGGGGTTGGAAGAGATAGAGTTTACCACCGGTGAATACGAATGTTTCTACACCGATGGGTTACGTACGATGTTACATACGTTGGATGTTGGAAACCTATCCGAGAAGACGGTTAGATGTAAAGGACATGTTGGATGGCTCAAAACCATGTCAGAGGATGAATTACTGCAGGTGCTGAGAAGGTATGCAAGTATGGATATAGAGGATGTGGTGGTGTTGCGTGTGCTGGGTATTGGGGTAGATAAAACTATTGTATACTCGATGGTGGATTTCTACGATAAGCAGCATGGGATTACTGCCATGGCACGTACCACCGGCTACACTGCAGCGATAGTGGCAAAGCTGTTGATAGACGGTAAAATACAGATGAAAGGTGTGGTACCACCGGAACGGCTTGGTATGGATGAACATCTATTCGATACGCTATTGAGGGAACTATCACGCTGTGGGATTGATGTAAACATAGAGGTGATGGGGTGATGGAAGTTACAAGCTTGTTACTACGTAGCTTGGAAGATGGATTAACGGTCACTCTGTTCGTATTTGTGATGATGGTGCTGGTGGATTACCTCAACGTGTTAACCCAGGGTAGGTTGACAAGATTTATGACCCGCAACCGGTCGTATCAATATGTGATCGCATCATTATTGGCGGCTACACCGGGGTGTTTGGGTACGTTTATGGATGTCACTTTCTATGTGCATGGATTGATAACGTTTGGTGCAATCGCTGGCAGTATGATAGCTACGTGTGGGGATGAAGCGTTCGTCATGCTGGCTATGTTCCCCGGTAAGGCGCTATTGTTGTTCGGTATATTGTTTGTGTTGTTCGGTATATTGTTTGTGTTGGGCATACTATCGGGGTGGCTTATGGATAGTTGGTACCCATATTGAGGTTGAAGCCATGTGAAACCTGTACACTATCTGTAGTGCATGAGGAAGAGTGTCGATGTTTCGACTTCATCGAGGTACTACATAACTTAAGGAGCACTTCTATAGTGCGTTGGATATTGGTTGCATTGTTGGTGGTATCACTTTATGCATTTAGTGTGGGCCTCATAGGCCCGGAGAGTTGGGGCTGGCAGAGGGGCACATATGGGGTGGGTGCTCGTTATATCAGCTATTGTAGGGGTGATACCGGAATCGGGGCCACATATCATATTTGTGATGATGTTTGCGAAAGGGTTGATACCGGTTTCGGTGTTGGTGACCAGTTCCATCGTACAGGATGGACATGGTATGTTGCCACTACTATCGTATACACCTAAGGATGCTATTTATATCAAACTATTCAACTTGATTGTAGGGTTGGCAGTAGGCACGGCATTATATATGGTGGGCATGTAATGGGTATCTTTCTGTTACAGGCTGTGCTCATATCACTTACGGGGGTGATGGCACCCGGCCCCATAACCGCGGTAACAATAGCGAAGGGTAGCGAATCGAAGCATGCAGGTGCATGGATAGCTATCGGTCATGGTGTGGGTCATGGGGTGGTGGAGTTCCCGCTTATGGTGCTCATATTTTATGGGTTCACAAAATGGTTGAAGTGCAAAGGCTTACAGATAGGGGTGGGGTTGGCGGGTGGCGTACTGTTGTTGTTATTGGGGTTGAGTATGTTTCAAGCTGTGCGGATGGATGTCGTACGTCACAGATATAAAGGGTGGGGTTGGCTGGTGGTATACTATTGTTGTTATTGGGGTTGAGTATGTTTCAAGCTGTGCGGATGGATGTCGTACGTCACAGATATAAAGGGAGTGCAATTACTGCTGGGATAGTGTTGACGGGTGGTAACCCATACTTCTTTGTGTGGTGGGCGACCATCGGTAGTGGGTTGATGATACGTGCGATAACGTATGGGGTTGTATGTGTTGTGCTGTTCATGATCTTACACTGGATGACAGATCTATCATGGTGTTATTTTCTATCCAATATAACATACGGTGGGAGGAGATTCTTTGGTGAAAGGTTTCAAAAAATAGTGTTTGCAATTTGTGGTGCATTTCTGCTATTTATGGGTGTGAAGTTTATAATTGATGCTATCAAGCTGTTGTGATTGACAACGGTTGTTTTATTTTAACTTAACAACATGCTGGCAGCGGTATTTCCAGGGCAGGGTTCCCAGTACGTAGGTATGGCACGTTCGCTATACGATGAGTTTACTGAAGTACGACCGCTATTTGAGCAAGCGGCTGAGATATTGGGTGACGATTTTCTAAAGCTTATGTTTGAAGGCCCGGAGGGGTTGCTCAAGGAATCGAAAAATACCCAACCCGCCATCCTCTTACACAGTGTAGTGGGATATGAGTTACTTAAGAGAAGGGTGACAGATTTCTCACCTGCAATTGTGATGGGACACAGTTTGGGCGAATATTCCGCACTCGTGGTAGCGGGTGTGATAGACTTTGTGACAGCACTCAAACTGGTACGCCGTAGGGGTGAACTCATGTCAGCTGCAGGTGATAAACATCCAGGTGGTATGGCGGCTGTTTTAGGTGTGACAACTGATGTGGTTGAATCCAAAATACGTGAGTTACAGAAATATGGTACGATTGTGGTGGCAAACTATAACTCACCCATGCAGACAGTTATATCGGGTGAAGTGGGTATGATAGATAGGGCGATTGAGGGGTTCAAGAAGCTGGGTGTGAAAAAAGTTGTCAAACTAAAAGTAAGTGGCGCATTCCACTCACCGCTTATGGAGGAGGCGAGTGAGGAGTTTGCGAAACTATTAGATGAGGTGGAGTTCAACACCCCCAAGATACCGATAATACCAAACGCAACGGGTAAGTTGACCCGAGATAAGGAAGAGCTCAAATCCGCACTCAAGCGTCAGATGCGTAGCCCAGTGCTGTGGACACAATCAGTACGTGAGGCGAAACGGTTCGGTATACGACGTGTTATTGAGGTAGGTCCCAAGAAGGTATTGTGTGGGTTGATTAACAAGATAGATGC
>NMUJ01000031.1 GCA_002256535.1 Caldifarciminota bacterium 4484_18 | reverse complement strand
GACCTCACCACTGTTGTCGATTTCGTGCTCACCCCCAAAGCCATCAAGGGCATAGAGATTGTGGTCACCTCCAAACGTCCCATCGTACAACGTGATGTCACCGCCTCCGCACGCATCTTACGTGGTGAAGATATCGAACGTATGCCAGCCACCGACTATCGTGAAGTCGTATCCACTCAGTTAGGTGCAGTCGAAACCCATGCCGGTCTATCTGGTGGTCTACACATAAGAGGTGGCCGTACCGGTGAAGTCGCCTACATAGTTGATGGTATCAATGTCAACGACCCCGTTAACATGCAACCCGGCATCCTCCTCGACAACATCGCTATCGCTGAGATGTCGGTATACACAGGTGGGTTCGATGCCGAGTATGGGCACGCCATGAGCGGTATCGTCAACATAATCACCAAAAAGGGTAAAGATAAACCCGAACTCGGTTTAGAGTATCGCACCGATGCATTCATCCCACGCTACTCAACAAAATACAATAGGGTTTCACTTGCATTCGGTATCCCACTCATACATCGTGAGGATAGAAAGCTCACCTACTTCTTCTCTGGTAACTTAATCGACCGCGGTAGTTTCGAGCTCACCAAAGATAACTTCGACAGTTTCGTCGATCGCATCCTACAGGATAAACACCCCCCTATGTTGCCACACAACGACCTACGTAATTACAGTGGTACCATGAAGCTATTCTGGCAACCCATCAGCTGGTTCACATCCATACTAAGTGTAGATGCCGGTTACCAGCGATGGCACTCCTACGATCATAGCCGTATGTGGGGTAACTGGTTAAAGGAAACTTCACTCTACCAACGTGGTAACTCACGTATCAACTTGAAGATCACCCATACACTATCGAGCAGAACTTTCTACGAGCTCAATGTAGGGTACTTCAACACCTACTACAAACTAAGTGCACAGGACGGTAAGCATTTCAATGACTGGAAAGCCATCGGCTACCGATTACCATGGGTCAGCGTAGCCGAAGATTCGGGTTGGTACGACCCCATGTGGCAAGAATGGTCACCCGGCTGGTCTGCCGAACGTGCCTGGATGTGGTATTACGAAAACGTCAAACATTACGGGTATTGGGACGAATCCACCGGCAAATGGTACTGGGTAGGTGACGATACACTCGAGAAGCTCGAACATGCCATTGAGGCGCTTAACGATCGCTACTACGAGGTAAATACATGGATGATAGTTGATTCCACCCTCGTGTACCATAGGTTTGATATCAACCAATACATCGAAGACGTCCATCGTTACCTCAACGGTGAGATCACCGAGGACGAGATGGAACCCAGTGGCAACATGTACCTCATCCGCTACAACAGTGGCCCCTGGTGGTGGCTTACCGAAGGTACTGCATTCGCATACTATTTCTACCCCATATGGCATCAACGTAATACCAGCAAGTACATAGTCAAATTTTCCATATCCTCACAGATAGGTGCCTATCATCTCGTCAAGCTTGGTGGTTCACTCATGTGGCACGATCTGCGGCTCACCAGCATACAATTTGTGAACAAAAACCCATATCTCGACCATTACCGTAAGAATCCAATCCTCGCCGATGCATACATACAGGATAAGATCGAATACGAAGACTTAGTACTCAAACCCGGCATCCGTATCGATTATCTGGACCCAAGATCCTTATTCTATATAAAGCTTGACAGCCTCGACGCCGGTAGAGCATGGGCAACACCCAAACTCTACGTATCACCACGGTTCGGCATATTATTTGCGATGACTGATAGGTCCAAAATGTACGCCCATTATGGGCAGTTCGTACAACCAGTAGAGTTTGGTGAGATGTACCAAAACCTCGAAGCTGACATCACCTCCGGCCTACCACTCATAGGTAACCCCAACCTACCCCCTGAAAAGACCATCGCCTACGAAGCCGGCTTCCAGTATGCGTTCACGTCCAACATCGCATTAGGAATAACATTCTATCACAAAGATGTCGAAAACCTACTCGCCTCACGTCAGATCAACACCATCTGGAAGAAGAAGCTTGCCAGCTACACAATCTATGTGCTCGAAGATTATGCCATCATCAAAGGTATCGACATAGCGCTTATCAAACGTCGTAGCGGCCTAATCTATGGTACAATAGGTTACTCATATCAAAGTGCCAAAGGTACAGGCTCATCCTCACGCGAATTCTATTACAGGTACAGGGCATCAGGGGTTGAACCCCCCAAATCCGAATACCCGCTGGAGTTCGAATCCCCTCACACCATAAAGGCGGACATCAAACTGGAGCTACCAGAAGGTTGGGGCCCAACCATCTTCGGTATCAAACCGCTCTCCAACCTCTACATCAACCTGATGTATCAGTACACATCAGGTTTACCCTATACACCTATGGATAAGAAAGGTCGTCCCGGCATGCCAGGCTCCAAACGCCTACCACCGATACAGGATCTCGACATGTACGTACAGAAGGAGTTACACCTGGGTAGGTTACCGGTAACAATATTCTTCGACATACGTAACGTACCGGATTGGCGCTACCCCGTAGATGTCTATGCAACTACAGGTAAACCCGACGATAACGGTTCCGCCCCCGTATGGGATCCACGTGTTTACAATAATGATCGCGATTTCTACAACGAAGTATACAGGTACTGGAAGGTACGTGTCACCAACCCACATCACTTCAATGCACCACGTCGAATAAGAGTAGGTATCAAGCTAACCCTGTGAGGAGGTATCATGCGTACCTTTATCATACTATCCATCATGTTGGTCATCATACCTGGTTCGTTATTCGCACGTTTAGATAAATCGGATTTCTTCCCCTGGCAAAACCCATACCAACCACACCACAGCTTCAAAGGTGAAGCCTCCGATAGGCCAGCCGACTGGTGGATAGTTGCCTGGGCTGGTATGGGGTTGCTACGTGACCTCTGTATTAGCAACACCCTACAAGGTGGCATATTTGGTCGTCCACCCGATTGGCAATACTACGATGGCACTTTCCCCTGGGGTGCACTCGATCGTAGCTTGTGGGGGCTAAACGGCGAATACCCCGCAGGTTCCGGCCAATACTACATCTGGGCCTCCGGTGTATGGGTAGGTGCCCTCTACCCCATAATAGAGGATGGTGACACCATCTGGCAACCCCGTGTCAGCAAGGGCTGTTACTACTCTGACTTAGGTGCCATGTCCGTACCCGAGGCTGAAGATCTTGCGGGTAAGGATTTCAGCGGGTTAGGCTTATACTTCAGCGACATGCGTATACCAGAAGGTTACGGTTACGAAGGTGAAGGCGACTACCTATTCGTGCAACCCGGTATGTCACAAGCTACTTACCAAGCACTATGGCCGTTTGTAGATACATCCATAAACTCACGGCGGCCACCCGGCACCGAAGTCGACCCCTCACGTGGCGATATAGTAGCGATGCAAGAAACCTATGCAGTAGCCGGCGATTGGATACCCGCAGATGACGCTACAGTACTATGGATACGTGATGCAGGCCCATACGATATACATGGGCTCGGCATCCGTATCGAGCAACGTACCTACTCGTGGAACTACGAATATAACGACGATTATGTATATTTCAACTACAAGATACGCAATATGAACGATTTTCCGCTCAAAAACGTCTATGTAGGTTACTTCATGGACAACGACGTAGGTAGCGAAAACACCGAACCCCAAGGTGCATGGGACGATATGATCGGCTACAATCGCGAGCTCAACCTCGGCTACACGTATGATAGTGATGCACAAGAACCTGGCTGGAAGACACCCGCCGGTTATGTAGGTTGTGTGATGGTCGAAACCCCCGGTGATATAGGGATGACGGGTTTCCTTACCTGGCTACATGGTGATATCATCGACGACGATGCTACAGATTCAATAAAATATCAGATGATGGCAGATACATCGTTCATGACATACACTTCACCCATGGATGTACGGCAGCTATCAGCTTCAGGCCCATACCCAGTACTTATGCCAGGTGAGGAGATCTCATTCACCGTCGCTGTTGTGGTGGGGCTCACCTACGAAGAGCTCTGTGAGCACGCCCAATACGCTATCAAGCAGTTCAACACCGGCTATATGGGGTTTGCACCTCCACCATCACCGCAAGTCGTTGTAGTACCTGGCGAACATAAAGCTTACATCTCATGGGACGACCGTGCCGAACATTATGTATGCCCGATGACGGGGTTGAAAACGTTCGAAGGCTATCGCGTATATCGTAGCCTTACCGGGTTACCGGAAGATTGGGAATTGATCGCCGAGTACGATCTACCCGATACACGTACACCTGATACTGTAATAATCACCCACACAGCCGGTGTATCCACAGCTACTGCCAGGTTCGTACGGTTCCTTAGAACTCACATCGGTGATGTGGTCACACCCGCTGGCTCGTATAAGGTACGATTTATCACCAACAATGACATAATTATCGCCAAGGTTACCGATGGCGAGCTTACATTTTACGAGTACAACCCCACCCCCAGCATAGGTGACGGGTTCGCCATCATCCGTGATACGGTGAGATTGAGAACCTACGATACATATCCTGGCTACATATCAGGTGCATGGATATTAATCGACAGCATGATATTTGCGATAAAAGATGGTGAATTCTCTCCCGGTGTGAGTAACCCCGTCAGCCCACAAGCAGGTGAGGAGTTCATCATCGACGTATATCGTAGCGAAGAGGTTGGCCCCCAAACCGGGCTACGCCATTATTTCATAGATGATGAGCTAACCCCTGGAATCACATATTACTACACGGTTACTTCATATTCGCGACCATTACCTACGTATGGGGTGGGTTCACTCGAGAGTGGCAAAACCGGCAAAACCTACTGGGTCATCCCCTACGCCAAGTTAGCCACCGATTACGAGCAAGCACGTGGCGATATAGAGCATACTTACGGTAGCTGCAACTACAAAGGTGATGTGGTAATCACCAACCCCGGCATCGTACCCGCATGTACGTTAACCATAAAGTTTGTAGGTACTGACGGCCCCGATTACGCACAGATCTGGCAATCCGATAGCCTATTGTGTGATTCCATCGAATTAAAGAAAACGGATCCTTATTACCTTGAGCTGTTCAAGGAACTACAAGGTTATATACTGGAATTTGTATTCATAGAAGATAACACCCCCGATTTCGAGTATGTGATCGACAGCTCCACAAGCTACTGGAGAGAGGGTGACTCCAATTACGAAATCAAATACACCTCACAGAGAGAGTTCACCTCATACGATTACGAGATAAGGTTCACCGACACTGTATGCTATGGATACCATGATTTCCCTGCATACCTATACATCTGGAACGTCACACTTGATACATTTACCGAGTTCTGGCTTCGTGACCTTGACAACGATACGATATGGGAGCCGGGCGAATACCTTCGTATATTCTCACCCGATGGGCAACTCATGGGGTATTTCACGCTACACGAACCCACAACTGGAGAACCTCACCCCCCCGAACCTGGTGACATATTCTACGTGAAAACGCTCAAGAAGCTAACCACCGACGACGAATTCCGTATTGTAACCTACCCATACAGGTCGAAACCTGATTACTCACTCGACAGCATATATGTGGTACCCAACCCCTATTACATACGTGCACCATGGGATGCCACCCGTTACGAGCATAAAGTATGGTTCTTTGGGCTACCATCACGTTGTAAGATCAGGATCCCGAAGCTGGTGCCACGTACTGGGATATGTTAACAAACGAGGGTCAAGAAGTGGTCAGCGGCCTCTACATCTACCAGATAGTGACACCCGACGGTAAGGAAAAGATTGGCAAATTAGCCATCATCCGATAGTTAGCGCAATAGCTCAATGCAGAATGCAAAATGCAAATTGGAAAATGCAAAATGTAAGTGATTTATCAGAACGGTTATCAGAGTTCGCATGATGACTTTGCAATTTGCAATTTGCACTTTGCAATCTTCATTTTGCAATGTTGTATTCACGAAGGAACGCCACAGCACCGTATAGACGCTTTCGCTCAATGCAGAATGCAAAATGCAGATTGAAAAATGCAAAATGTAAGCGATTTATCAGAACGGTTATTAGAGTTCGCAGTAAGTAGCATTAAATTGACAGTTAGACTTAAAAGAACCGCTGTGGGACGGTACATAGCAAATCAGCTAATGCGAGCTG
>NMUJ01000002.1 GCA_002256535.1 Caldifarciminota bacterium 4484_18 | reverse complement strand
GATAATGTTTACGGTTGGCTTTGGTCGGAAAATTTTGGTTGGATTTCCGCTAACTGCTATAACGATTTTGACGGAGATGGAGAATTTGAAAATTGTTGTTTAGGAGGAACTGATTGCCCTTATACCCCAGGAAACAGCGATTATGGTTTAACTGCTGATTCTTGGATAAATAACTCTACTAATCCAACGAATAAACTTTATGGTTATGCTTGGGCAAATAAAGAACATCTTGGCTGGATTTGTTTTGGTCAAAGTTGTTCAGGATTAGCTCCTGATGGAAATTCTCCTTGGGCTTGTATTGGTCATCGAGCAAGCGGATTTAACTTGTCCATCAAATGGAGTTTCAACAATTGATAGTTTAATTGGCTGGTGGAGATTTAATCGTTTAGGGGTAAAAAATGCTGGTGGTTGTGGTTCAGAAGATTTTTGTACCCCTGATGATTCTGGTAAAGGAAATGCTGGTTTAGCAAAAAATGGAGCTCATTTGGTTACTGGAGTTTGGGGGAAAGCAATGAAATTTGATGACATGAATTTAGTAGATGCCCAGGTAGCTCAGTAGGTAGAGCATCCCGCCTTGGCGGGATGGTCGACGGTTCGAGTCCCATTAAAAGTCTCCTTAGACTAAACATTATGAATTTAAGTCATTGACACGAAATAAGCTGATGTAAATTTAGTAAATGCCCAGGTAGCTCAGTGGGTAGAGCACTTCCTTGGTAAGGAAGAGGGCACCGGTTCGAGTCCGGTCCTGGGCTCTACGTTATTGTATGGTAGAGCATCCCGCCTTGGCGGGAAGGTCGACGGTTCGAGTCCGGTCCTGGGCTCTACGTTTTATGTACTATGTATATGTACTGCAAAGCCTCAAGGATAATGGATATTACATTGGGGTTACCAAGAACTTGGACCGTCGGATAAAAGAGCACAACAGCGGTAAAACCAAATCACTGAAAGCGAGACGTCCATTGAAGTTGGTCTATTACGAAAAATATGATACGTTGAGAGAAGCACGACGTCGTGAGGCTCTACTAAAACGTTACAAGGGAGGTAGAGCATTCAAGGAGCTAATATGCCATCAAAAACGGTAGAGCATCCCGGCTTGGCGGGAAGGTCGCCGGTTCGAGTCCGGTCCTGGGCTTATATATCCTATGGCATCTAAGGTAGAGCATTACGAGTTTGGTAGAATAATGTGTTGATCATAGGTACGGGTGCGTATGGGGTGATGGATGTAGCGAAGGAGGTGGTGGATGCATGCAATGAACGTGGTATCGAACTCCATATACAAACGACAGCCGAGGCGGTCAAAATCTATAATGAAATGGCGAAAAGTAAGCGGACGGTGGCAGCGTTACACCTAACGTGTTAGATTGCCATAAACTGATAGGAGTTTGTGTTGTTCAACCTGCCAGTTCAATTCCATCTGTGCTTTCCTTATGTTATGTTTAAACCTGATGTAGCTGGTGGGCTCTAACGCTTTTTTAATAGCAGCTGCTATGGAGTGGGGCTCGTAAGAGTGGAAGATAACCCCTATATCGTAACTTTTGATAATGGTTTGAACTTCGGGTAGGTTACCAGCCACCACCGGTAGGGTAGCAGCTATGTATTCGAACAGCTTATGAGGTAACGCATGATAGGATGACGGTGTATCCGGGCGTGTGCTGACGATCCCTATATCACATTCCTTAATATAGGGGACGACCTCGTGTGGGTTCACGGGGGGGAGGAATTTAACCCTTGAGCTTAGGTTGAGCTGTTTGGATAGTTGTAATAGATGTGGTAGCAGTTTACCTGTACCAACGAATGCAAGGTATATGTTAGCTGGTAGTAGCTGCATGGACATTATGATTTCATCGAAGCACCTCTCCATCGGTAGCAGGTTACCAGTATGGACGACAATTTTGGCATCATCTGGTATGTTTGCATCCCTACGTAAGTTACGTGTACAGTGAGTATGGGATACCTCCGATATGTTGCGTACCACGGCTATACTCTTTGGTTTGAAGCGGGTCGATAGCTCCTGTGATAGGCCATGACTTACGGTGATAACATAATCTGTACGATGTGCGAGAAAGGATTCCAGTCTCGCAAGTAACTTACGGAGGGGTTCACCCCACCAAGGTAACCGGAAGCGTCCCCAATAGAGTTCGTGTGAATCATACACAAGCTTGGAGTGATATCTCTTGGCTAACAAATATCCGATTAGTAGGGGTTCGAAATCGTGTACATGGTAGATATCAGCTCTTGTATTACGTACCTGTATGCTGTACCATAATATTCTTAGCCCATACAGGAGGACACGTAGGAATTTGATGTCAGAGGTTGAAATTATGGGTAACCTGAGTAATGGTAACCTGAGTATTTCGATACCATCGAGTGGGATGGTTTCGTGACGGGTAGCTTCTGTGATACCAATGAGCTTCACTTTGTAGCCAAACCGGACGAGTGAGCGTGCCTCACGTAGTACACGGCTATCGTGGAGGACTGTGTTGAATACGAACATTGCCACGTGTGTCATCGTGATGTACGTTGTGATAGCCAATCTTTAATACCTGAGATGGTGGTGATCCATGCATCTTCGTGCGATAAGCGGGTGAGTAACTCGCGATAGAATGTGAATGTATCGAACGGCATATCGATAGCGGCGGGATGGAACAACAATGTAAGCATGCCGGTGCTACGAGAGGCTTCATGTATGAGTTTATCGATTAGCGACCATAACTTATCGGGTGTGTCAAGCCCCAAATGTACGATGGCTATGGATTCCTGTAATGTGAGTGGTACTTCCCATACGTTTGTGGAACGCATACAGGTGTGATCCCACAGCTTGAACGGATATGCTACAGCAGCACGGAAGCCAACGTTATCAGGCCAACCGAGGCTCGAATCTATGGTGAAGCCAGCAGCTTCAAGTGTGGCGGGTGATCGATACGCATCGAAGCTTATGTAGTGGTGACGAACGGCATCTACATTGCCTATGAGTTGCGAAAGGCGATGTCTTTCCATACGTAAGGTGTGGAAGTTATTATAACTGTGGCGGCTGGCATGTAAACCTATATCGTGGGTGGGTTTGAGTTCTTGCAATAAATCCATGAGCTTTATGGGGTTGCCATGGAATAGCGTTTTATCGTGATAGGTGTAGATGGGGTCGGATGGATCTCGGGGGTAGACTTTATCGGAGAAAATGAAGAAAGTCGACCGCCACCCGTATTGGGATTCGCAAGCAATCCAATCCCCGATGTCGGGGTTTACGATGGTGGGTGAATACATTCTGAGCCCTTTACGTAGTAGGTAATGGAGGGGTGCACCCACACTACGTAATAATGTGCGGAGGTTGAGATGCTTCATGGTGTTGAGTAACATGATGCGACGTAGTTTACCGTGAAGGGTGAACTCAACCGTACCGAGACGATCGATGTCATGAGTTAGTACGATTGCGAATTTGCCGGTAGGCCAGCGGGGTGGTAGGTGGTAACCTTTGGTACGTAGGTGATGCTCTATCTGTGTGAGCCATAGGTTGATAAGAGGTGTATGGAGTAGGTCAAACCTGTGTAGTAAAGAGAGTGACGAGCGGAACCGTGGGGTGTGAAACTTCAGCTCCTCAGATAGTGATAACAAGAAAAAGGTTGCACCTATGAGGTCGAACCCTACGTGGCCAGTGGTGGAGATTATGTGGGTGGGTTGTTGGTCAGTGTAAAGTACGGGTATAGTATCGATATAAGTGACACGTATGTTATGAGGTGTCCAGCTATCGAATTGCGGTGTGGGTAGGGTAAGGCCTTCGGGTGAAGGTTCTACCCTTATACCGTAGAAGGTGGAGATGAATTCCAATACATAACGTATGCGTGCATCATTCTGTGCATGGTAGGGTGAGACATTCTGGAGTTTAACCTTTAGTATCTGCATGTTGGTATGAGGTGTAAAAGTAAAGCTATGGATGGGGTTGACAAGTAACTATGGTTGACTGTGGAAGGTGACATATATTTTTAAAAGATGGCCGATATTGAATATCGTAAATTTATGACAATATGGTGGGCAAGAAGGATGCCTATGTTGAGTACACCAGATTCGATGTTTGTTGAGGTGTTTCCCCCGGTGTGCATGTACGTGAAGGGTGATGTGGTGACAGTGTTGGTGAACCTTGGTGGTGTACGGGTGGAAGATGTACATTTCTATCTGGATGAAGATAGGGATACACTTATAATAAAGGGGGAGACGTTTCCACCTGAAAGCATCAAGGGGGCTGAATGTTTGGCCGAGGAGATAAATTTTGGGCCGTTCGAAAGGAAGATAAAGCTACCGTTTGCGGTGGACGAGGAGCGTATTGAGGTGGATAACTATCATGGGTTGTTCTCACTTAAACTCCATAGAAAAGAGAAAGAGAAACGTATTTTGGTGATTGAATGATGTTTGGTAAAAAGCAACCAAAACCTGAAGAGATGGACCCCAAAGATACGAAAGTAGAGATACCGGATGAACTACCAGCATTGGTGGTAAGTGATAAGGTGCCGTTCCCCTACACGGTGATGCCACATGTGGTGGTGGATGAAGCTGAAAAGGAAGGGATACGTTCGGTGTTGGGTGCACATAGGTTGGTTTTGGTGGTACCGATCAAGGAGAAGAAAGAAGATGTACCGATAACTGAGCTGTACAACCCAATAGGTGTGGTGTCAGGTATCATGAAGATGGCTACGGGGCCGATGGGTGAGATAAGGTTGTTACTGCAGGGTATCGTAAGGGCTAAAGTGGTGCGAGTGACACAGACGAAGCCGTTCCATAAGGTGAAGATTGAGGTGATACACGAACCACCGGTAGATATGCAGGACATGCAGGTGCAGGCTACCATCAAGAATATACGTAAGTTTGTGAGGGAGATCGTACAGCATACGGATGAGATACCGGATGAACTGGCAATAATGGTGGAGAAGATAGAAGAGCCGGGTAAGTTGGCCGATTTCATAGCGTCAAATTTGCCTTCGTTGAAGTATCAGGCACGGCTGGAGATATTGAATGCGATAGACCCCAAGGAACGTATAGGTAGGTTGTTACCGATATTGAGCCAAGAGCTTAACATCATACAGTTGGCGGAAAAGATAAGGGATCAGGTGCAGACTGAGCTGGGTAAGACGCAACGTGAGTACCTGTTACGTCAACAGTTGCAGGCGATAAAGAAGGAGCTGGGTGAGGCAGGAGTATCGGAAGTTGAGGAGTTACGCAAAAAGGTAGAGGCGTCAGGTATGCCGGAAGAGGCGAAGAAGGTTGCATTTATGGAGCTGGAGAAGCTCGAACGTCTACAACCGGGTATGCCGGGGTATGAGGTATCACGTACGTATATAGATTGGTTGATAGCATTGCCATGGGATAAGGAAACTGAGGATAACCTCGATATCGAGCGCGCTAAGAAGATATTGGATGAGGATCATTACGATCTGGATGAAGTTAAGGAAAGGATACTTGAGTTCCTTGCGGTTAGGAAGGTCAAACAGGACATGAAGGGGCCCATACTATGTTTTGTGGGCCCGCCCGGCGTAGGTAAGACGTCATTGGGTAAATCCATCGCACGTGCATTGGGTAGGAAGTTTGTTAGGTTCTCGCTGGGTGGTATAAGGGATGAAGCTGAGATACGTGGACATAGACGTACGTATATAGGGGCGTTACCTGGTAGGATAATACAGGGTATTAGGAAAGCAGGGGTTAAGAACCCAGTATTTATGTTGGACGAGATCGATAAGATAGGGGCGGATTTCAGGGGCGATCCAGCAGCTGCGTTGCTGGAGGCACTCGACCCGGAGCAGAATGATAGCTTTAGTGACCACTACCTGGAGGTGCCGTTTGATCTGTCAAAGGTGATGTTTATCACCACAGCCAATGTCACGTATACGATACCACCGGCGTTACTCGATCGCATGGAGATCATACATATACCGGGGTATGTGCCACAGGAGAAGCTTGAAATTGCGAGCCGCCATATTATACCGAAGCAGATGAAGGAACATGGGTTGACCAAGAATCATATACAGTTTACGAAGGATGCGATTATGAGGATAATTATGGAGTATACGCGTGAGGCGGGGGTGCGTGAGCTTGAGCGTGCGATCGCCGCTTGTTGTAGGAAGGTAGCCAAGGAGGTGGCTGCGGGTAAGGAAGGGGTGACAAAGATAACGAAAATGAATCTGGTGAAGTTTTTGGGGCCACCAAAATATTTTGCTGAAGTTAAAGGTAGGAAACCCGAAATCGGTGTGGTGACGGGGTTGAGCTGGACCCCTACGGGGGGTGAGATTATGTTCATAGAGGTGGTGAAGCTACCGGGTAAGAAAAAACTCATACTTACGGGTAGGTTGGGTGAGGTGCTACAGGAGTCGGCGAAAGCTGCATACTCTTACGTGAGGTCGATACTGCCAGAACTGGGGGTGACACCGGAAGAGTTGGAAAAATACGATGTACACATACATATACCGGGTGGTGCTATACCGAAGGATGGGCCATCGGCGGGTGTGGCGATAGCGACAGCACTTACGTCACTGTTTACGGAGGTACCGGTAGATCCTGAGGTGGCGATGACGGGTGAGATCACGTTAAGAGGTAAGGTGTTACCAGTCGGTGGTATACGTGAGAAGATATTGGCGGCCAAGAATGGTGGGATAAAGAAAGTGATACTACCGAAGTGGAATAAGAACGACCTTGAAAAGATACCAGACTATATAAAACAGGAGATAGAGTTTAAGTTTGTCGACCGTGCAATAGATGCGATCAATGAGGCACTATTGATGCGCAAACGGGTCAAACAAAAAGAGAAGGTTGAAACCTATTCCCCCAGGGAGTGAGTGTATTGGTCAAGCGCCCAGAGGGCAGCCCCCCATACGCCGGCGGTATCTTTGAGTTTGGAAGGTAAAAGGACAATATCGCGGTCACCGTAGAGACGTTGGGTCGCGTAGGATTTGACTTTTGTGAAGAAAGGGTCGCCGATATTGGCGACACCGCCACCTAAGACGATGGCATCGGGATCGAAAATAGAATATAGTGTCGCTATACCTATACCTAAGTAGTATGCGATTTCGTCGATGATCTCAGTAGCTAAGGGGTCGCCCTGTTTAGCAGCGGTGGCGATGGTCTCCATGGTGATTTCAGGGTATTTATTAAGCAACGAATCGCGATAGGGTAGGATGGCTTTTACACGAGGTACAACGTATGAGGTACCGACGTAGGCTTCGAGGCAACCGCGGTTACCACAGTGACAGCGATAGCCGTGAGGTTCTACCGTTATGTGGCCGATCTCACCGGCATACCCCTTACCATGATAGAGTTGACCGTCGATAATTAAGCCAGCCCCTACACCGGTGCCTAAGGTTAGGAGGATGACGTTGCGTAGACCTTGGGCTACACCCATACGGAATTCGCCGTAGGTGACCATATTTGCATCGTTATCTACAAAGATGGGGAGGTTGACCCTTTTGCGGAGTTCAGTTTGTAGGTCGATTATCGACCAACCGGGTATGTTGGGGGGATGGCTTACCACACCATGTTGGACAAGACCTGGCATGCCGATACCTACGAGTTGGGGTGAAAGCGTCTGTATTATGAATGTTAGGGTATCGATAACTTCTACAGGTGAGGATGGGGTAGGGTCACGGCGGGTGGTGATGATTTGGTTGTCGGAAATGAGGCCTGATTTGATGAAGGTACCACCTACGTCGATACCGGCGATACGGTTAATCGATACGCTCGGTGCCATCGAAGGTTACTGAAATTATGCAACCCCACTCTTGTATGTTATGGCTGGTACGATACGCGACGGAAAGGTTGGGGGTTAGGGTGAACTGCTTGAAACCAAAAGGATGGGCAAACTTAAGGGTGGTTGAGGTTACTGTACCGTAATGGGTGTAAATGAGGTCAATGGCAGAGTTGTGGGAGGTAAAGCCAGCTGATATGGAGTAGTAGGGTGGATACCAGTTGAACTGAATACGTGGAACGAATGATAGACGTGGAAAAGTTATGGATAGAGTTAGTTCGGTGCGGGTGATAAGAGTACGTAGGTTTAGCGGAGTGTATGACTCGTTTAGTAGCAGTACAGGTGACAAGGATGAAATATACGTGGGGAAGGTATCGACACGATCGGTGAGGTTGTCGAAATCCAGTAACCAGCGCTCTTCGAGCTTACCAAAGTAATGGACAAGCCCTAACCCGAACGAGAGCTTGGGTAAGTGAAATATAGGTGTAAGTGTGGCACGATAGGTGGACCCAGTGCCGGTGAGCTCGTAATGGTAGGGTTCGCCAGCTATTTCGTGGGGTTCACTGAGTGCATAGTAGGTGGCATCTTGTAACATGGTGAGGTCACCCCAGAGGGATAATGAATAGCGGATGGGTAAGAGTAAGCTGAGTGAGGTCATACGAACGGAGATATCGTTTGCGGTGTAATGGGATTGTTTTGCAGTCACCAGGGTGATGTCGAACCCCACATGTGAATGTAAGGTACGCCGTAAGGAGATAGAAGGTGGTGGAGAGGGTAGCCATTCGTGATCACCGTAAATGCTGTGAAAGGAGGTGGTGTGAAGGTAGATAGGTAATAATAGCGGTAGGAGGGATGATAAACGTGGGATGTGGATCATGGTACCTCCGGGCCGATGGGTGGTAACGAATATATGAGTTCAAGCAGCAAGGTGTCACGTAACCAGATGCGTGAGAGGTGGTTACCTTCCTCGTGTACCTGTAGTATGAAACTGTAGGAGGTGTCGGTGATGAGTTTGGACATGATGGGTAGTAGGTCGATCAGAAGTGTATCGGTGTGACGTACGGATGGAAATGTGGTGACACCACTGTGGCTCGCTACTATACCTTGATAGTTGTGACTGGAGTCTATGTAGAGGTGGAGGGTTGCCTTGTGGAATTGGGCATCAGCAGGTAGGGTTGTATCTATCGAAACACATAGACGTTGGGGGTAGGTGCCGGATTGGATGAAGAAGCCGGTGGTATAGAAAGTGTCGAGATAGGTATCATCGATAACCATATAGTGGGTGACACTATCGGCATGATAGATTGTAACTTTGGTGGAGATGGAGGTTTCGTGTGAGGGCCAGCGTACGATGGTGTCTGAGGTGGCTGCATATAGTAGGATGTTGGCCTGTAGTGGTATACGTAAGGGGAGTTTGGTGGTATCGGGGGTGATATAGGATGTGGCTATGGGTTCATAACTATAGGGGAAACTCCAGGGTAGGGTGTCAGATTCTGACCAGGTGTCTTGGAAGTATGCGATGATGATGGGGATTGTGTCACCCTCTACGTTGTAGAGATAGAGGAAGGCAGAATCCGCGGTAGCGGCAATGGTGTCGGGGTAGCCGAACCGCAGTAGGGTTTTGGATTCGAAACTGTACGACCTACCTACGTAGAGGTGTGATGCGTAACCGGTGCTACGATGTGAGAGGGTGAGTGAATCCACTCGCGGGTGAGTTTCTACGTACAGGATGGCACCCATGCGGGAGGAGATCTCGTCTATACCTATGGGGGTGCGTTTGCAACAGATTATGAGTAAGATCGTCAACAGTGGTAGGTTGCGCATTTAAATAAAATATCGATATGAGCGGAAAGTAAAGTGGAGACATCCGTAAGGGATGGATTGACACCCGTAAGTAATAGGTATATTCTTTAAAAGGAGGGGTAGCGAAGGAGAAGGTTTGTGAGTGGTAAAAAACTCTGTGTCTACATAATAGGGTTGTGGGTAGGGTTAGCAAGTGCGTATAGTATAGATGAACGGATTTATTTGTACGATGGGTTGTTTGTATTGGGTAAGTTTTATGCGAACAATTATATCATACATTTTGAGGTACATGGGTATGATGAGTATCTGGATAACCGGTATCTGAAAGTATTCCACGATAAGTGGCAATCGATACAATTAGAGGAGGGTGAAGCCACCCCGAGGAGGGAGGAAGAAGGAGAAGTTGGGCTTATACCTACCATACACATACCGATAACATTGCCGGGTCCTATGAGTAACATACTGGGTGAGGGTGGTAGCATAAAGATAAATGGGTCACAGAGGATAGAGTTGGGTGGCCAGCAACGGTTTGTGGCCAACCGTGTGTACAAGGAGGGTGAGTCGCGGTTGAGGTTACCTGAGTTGATGATGAAGCAGCGGTTGAAGGTTAAACTTCAGGGAACGATTGGTGAGCGTCTACATGCATTTATTGACCACGATTCGGAGCGTGAACTTGATATCAAAAATACAATTAGGTTGAGGTATGAGGGGGGTGAGGATGATATAATACAGGGGATAGAGGCAGGTAACGTAGCGTTGACATTGCCGGGGGTATCACTTATAGGGGCGAGGGTGAGCCATCGTGGGTTGTTTGGACTCAAATCGTATGGGATGCTGGGGGCGGTGAATTTCACAATCATAGCATCGAAGCAGCAGGGTGAGACGCAGACGAAACATTTCGAGGGTAGGGCTGCACGTGATAGTGCGATAATACGGGATATAGATTTTGTGAGGGGAAGATTCTTCTGGGTGTTGGTGGATACGGTTAGGGATGCTTATGGTAGGTTGACGATAGTACCGGATACGGGGGGTGAGATAATCGACCTTAAGGTTTACTACGATGATAATGTGCTGACGAATAACTATACAGCTAAGGTTGGTGTTATATACGACATGGATACGAGTGAACAGGAGGTTAAGGAGGTGGGGTTCTTTGATGCTGTGGGGTACGATTTTTATACGTTTGATGAGGTGTTTAAATTTATCGAGTTGAATCGAGGTCTACGTGAGGGTGAGAAGCTGGGTGTGACATATAAATATGTGACACCAGCAGGTGATACGATACAGGTGGGTGATGATACAGGTGATACGTTGAGGTTGGTGGCGTTGAAGTTGGGTACACCTAACCCAGCGTATCTATCGTGGTGGCGTGAATGGAAGAATGTGTATAGTTTGCCGGCAAAGAATATAGATGTGAGTAGGTTGGAGATATCCATATACAGGAGGAGTACAGGTGAGGGGGAGGATCAGAATGTTGATACCGCTACGGGTAAGCCATATGTGGAGCTGTTGGGGTTGCAGAAACCTAATGGGGAGTTGGATCTGTCGAGGATACATGTGACGAAGGGGATTATAATATTTACGGAGCCGTTTCCGTTTTTGAGGTTATCGCCACCGGATTCTATATATCATCTGGCACGATATCCGGCAGATTTTGTGGGTAACTACTACATAAAGGTGATATACATGGGGGTGAAGACTTACTATAATCTGGGGTTCAATGTGATAGAAGGGTCGGAAGTTGTGAAGCTGGATGGTAGGGTGCTGCAGAGGGATAAGGATTATACGATAAATTATGAGACAGGTATGTTGACACTACATCCGGAAGGTGGTATGGCACCAGATGCACACATATCGATAGATTATGAGGTGGCACCGTTTCTGTCACTGGCGACAAGGAACCTGTTGGGGTTGCATGCGGATTATGAGTTTGGGTGGGGGACGTCGTACTTTACACTTATATACAATTCGGTGCAGACACCGGCGGCTGCGAGGGGTAAACCGAGGATAGGTGAGGAGCCACGACGTGGGGTGTTTGGTGAGATGTCAGTACATGTGAATAAGGAGATATGGGGGATATCGAAGTTGATAGATAGGTTACCTATAGTGACGACGGAGGTACCGACACAGGTGGAGGTGTCATTCCATGGGGCGGTTTCGGCACCTAACCCGAACACATATGGTAGGGTGTATCTGGACGATTTTGAGAATACGTTGGCACGGACGAGATTGGGTACGGATAGGTTGGAATGGTCGTATGGTAGTGTGCCAAAAGGTAAGGATACGGCTAATTTTGTGCAGGTGGTGTGGTACAATCCAGTTGGTGAGCAGATGGTTGAGAAAGGTGATGTGTATCCCAACCTACCAGAATATTACAAGAAGGAGAGGATATCGTATCTGAGGTTGGTGATACCGGCGGATGAGGAGGGGGATTGGATTTCGTTGCAAAAGTTGATATCGAGGGTGGGTGAAGACTTTACGGATAAGGATTACATAGAGATACGTGTACGTGGTAGGGGTGTGTTGTATGTGGATCTGGGGACTGATATACCGGAGGATGTACCGAGAAGGGTGGCGGATGGTTCGATACGGGGGTATAACGGTGAGTTGGATGCAGAGGGTGACCCCACAACGAGGGAGTGGTCACAGAATGTAGACGATGTGGGGTTGGATGGTGTTGAGGGGAACGATGAGTATAATGTGCCAGGTGACGATGGTAATGATGACTACAGGTACGATCCGAGTAGGCCGTATGATTACTCGCATATTAATGGGACGGAGGGCGATGGGCGGTTGAATACTGAGGATCTTAACGGTAATGGGGTGCTCGACATGGAGGAAAACTACTACGAGTATAAGGTTGATCTGGAGGATACGATGTTCTTGGTGGATGAGTACAATGGGTGGCGGTTGTATCAGGTGCCACTTAAGCAGGTGCATAAGGTGGTGGGGGTACCCTCATGGGATCGCATAAGGATGGCACGTATATGGGTGGAGGTGGGTGAACCCGATACTGTAGATATAGTGGAGTTTAATGTGGTGGGTACGAAGTGGAGGGTGGTCAAGCCAGTGGAGGGTGAACCGAAAGTTGAAATCTCGTATATATCGACGATAGGTGCGGAGGAGTATACGCCACCACCGGGGGTGAAGGTGGAGCGTGACGAGCTGGGTAGGTTGAAGCCAGAAGGGTCGATGGTGTTGACGTACTGGGAGGTGGCACCTGACAGCAATGTAAGAGTGTATTTTGCCGAGCCGAATGGGATGGATTTCTTGATGTATAAGAGTCTGGTGTTCTATGTGAGGTTGTATGAGGGTGACCCGATTACATTATATGTGAGGTTTGGGGGGGATACGGTCAATTTTTACGAGTATAAGGTGGAGCTTGATGGGTACGGGTGGCGTGAGATTAGGGTACCATTTAAGGAGTTGACAAACCTGAAGATGATACGGCCGGATACGGTTGAGGGTATATTCAGGCAGGGGGTGTATGGGATAAAGGGGAGGCCATCGCTTACAAATGTCAGGAGGGTGGAGCTTGTGATAGCGAATGAAGGTGACCAGACTGTGTCTGGAGTTATATGGGTGGATGATCTGTTTTTGAGTGATGTACGTGCGGAGGTGGGGTTTGCGGGTGAGTTAAGAGGTAAGGTGAAGCTGGCAGATGTGGCGGATGTAAATGTTACGTTTACGCATAGGGATCCATATTTTAAACAGATGGGTGAAGCGTATAGGTTTGGTGGGGGTGAAAGGTACGCATATAGGGTGAACGGAAGTGTGAGCTTACATAAGTTCTTGCCAAAGGATTGGGGTGTGGCGATACCAGTGCAGGTGACGATGAGCAGGAATCGCAGTTTGCCCAGATATCTGGCGGGTAAGGATATTGAGCTGAAGGAAGATGTACGTCGGGAGTATGCGAGTTGGGGGGAAAATCGTAGTGTGACGATGAGCTGGCGTAAGAGTAAGGTGTCGAAGTTTTGGCTTACGCATATGATATTTGATAATTTGAGTTTCACAGGTAGTTACAGGCAGGGGCGGAACGAATCATATGAAAGTGTGGATTCATCGTATAATACGACGTTGAATGCAACGTATGAGGTGAGACCATCTATCAAGCCCATTTCTATATGGAAATGGGAATGGCAGATGTTGCCACAGAACATAAAGGTGAGTGCAAATTATGGGGCACAATACGGGGTGAGGTACAGGAGGGTGGGTGAAACCTATACGTTGAGCAGTAGGACGCCGTGGAAAAGGAACCTCACATATTCGGTGAATGTGGGGTATAGCCCGATGAAGATGATATCGGTGAGCTATGGGTTGGAGGTGGTACAGGATATGGTTATGGAGGTACAGACGAATTGGAGGGAGAACGTTTCGATAAGCCTTACACCGGGTGTATGGAAGTTACAACCGAGATGGACTTACAGTGTGGGGTATAACGAGTATCATGGTAGGGAGCTCATCAGTGATACTATGGATTTGAGGAATGTGGGGCTCGACATAAGGAATGAGTTTAACATTACATTGCCGACGAGGGAGTTACCACTACTTGGGTGGGTGAACCCGGTGCAGGTGAGTGTATCAAACAGTAAGACGTTTAGGTTTTATTATCTGAAGGAACGGCCGCCGAGTGCGTTCCGGTACGGTAGGAGGGTGGATTTTGATAACCTACCTAAGTTACCGTATACGGATGATATGAAGCAGGATGGGTTCAACCTGAAGGTGGGGTCGGGGTTCAACCTAAAAGATATTCTAAGTGTTAACATCAACTATCAGGAGAGTAGGACGGGTGGTGGTAAGTTGGGTAACTTCTCGGTACAGGAGGTGGTGAGGTTCCCGGATGCGATGGTTAGGATTACGGGGGTAGAGAGGTATATACCGGGGATGGATAAACTTATGACAGGGGTGAGCCCAGCTTTGAATTACAAGAAGGTACGTACGGTGAGGTGTGAACGTGGGGATACGATTCAGAGTGTGCAGGAGGAGTGGAATTTGCAGATTAGTGGGGTTAACCTCAAGAAACCCAATATGCCGATAAGCTTCAGTATAAGTGAAACCCACAGTAAGGAGGAGGATTGGAACCGCAACGTATGGGGTGATAGGCGACAGAATGTGAATTTCAGTACATCGTTTAGTGTGACGACACAGGGGGGGACACCGATACTGAAGTGGTTGAAGGGTGGTAGGTCGGTGAACTTCAACCTTAAGGTTAGTCGTACGGTAAATGAGAGGAAGAACATTACGACGGGACATAAGACACGCGATAGCCATAGTATAAGTGTGAGGTTGGAGGGTTCGTATAGGTTTTCGTCAGTTATTGTGGGGGGTGCAAGCATAAACTACAGCCGTAGTAAGGAGAGGACACGTGGTACGGATACGCAGATGTTGGGGGTGAGGATCTGGACGGAGTTTAAGTTCTAACGTAGCCATAACTTACGTAGGCGGCGGACGGCACGCTGGTGTGCGGAGTAGGTTTTGGAGAAGATATGGGTGCCATCGCCACGGCTGACAAAGTAGAGATAATCAGTATCTGCGGGATATAAAGCGGCAAGGATGGCGTCGAGGCTGGGGTTACAGATGGGGCTGGGTGGTAACCCGTGATATAGATAGGTATTATAGGGGGAAGGGGTTTGTAAATCTTTTTGGGTGAGCCAGCGCTTTTTATGACCTAATGCATATTCGACGGTGGGGTTGGCTTCAAGCTTCATGCCACGTGAGAGACGGTTGTGGAAGACGGATGAGATGAGTGGTAGCTCGGATTTGAGGACAGCTTCCTTTTCGATGATGGAGGCGAGGGTGACGATTTCGTGTAGTGAGAAGCCGAGCTGTGAGGCACGGGTGAGCATGGCGGGGGTGATGTGGTGGTGGAACTGACGTATCATCGCCTTCAGTACGTGGCGGGCGGAGATGAAGGGTGGTAGGAAATAGGTGGTGGGGAATAGGTAACCTTCGGCGGTGGTGGCAGGTATGCCTAAGCTGTGAAGGAAGGCGGTATCGTGTGCGTAGTGGAGGAAGCTGTCACGTGGTACGTAAAGGTGGGATGCGACAAGTGATGCGATTTCATCTAAGGTGAGGCCTTCGGGGATGGTGAGTTTGATGAGCTCAGACTCACCTGTACGTAATTTGTGTAGGGTGGCTTCAATGGTATAGGGGCGCGGGAACCGGTAAAGGCCGGATTGGAGGTGACGGTCGGTGGCGGTGAGGCGTGCCCATATGCGGAAAAGTAGGGGGCTTTGGATGATACCGGAATCGTGTAAGGTTTGTGAGATTGTGTGGATGGTGGTGCCGGGGGGTATGAGTACGGTGACGGTATCAGAAGGTGAAATAAGTGGTAGAAGGATTAGCCATACCATAGGTGTAGTATGAGATATGCTATGTAAATACATAATAGTGAGATACCACGTAGACGTAGGTTACCACGGGGTGAGAAGACGATAAGCGTTAGCACCAACAGCAGGGGTAGGGATAATACGCGTGTGATGTAGGAGAGTGGTAAGGGGGAGACGAGCCCACAGACGCCGATGATGAGACCGAGGTTGAGTACGTCAGCACCTAAGAGGTTGCCGACGGAGAGTTCGGGGTGATGCTTGATGATGGAAGCGATGGCGGTGGCGAGCTCAGGTAGTGAGGTACCGATGGCGACAAGTGAGATACCGATGGCGAGTTCAGATATGCCAAGAGTGTGTGCGAGGGTGACACCGTTACGTACGAGTAGGTCGCTACCTATGAGTAGGGCGGCGAGCCCGAGGAAGAAAAATAATAGGGTGCGTGGGAGTGAGAACTGAGGTAGTGTAATGGGTACGGTGGTACGACGGTGGGTGACAGTAAGTTGACGGTTGTAGTTGAGGAATAGGATTGT
>NMUJ01000030.1 GCA_002256535.1 Caldifarciminota bacterium 4484_18 | reverse complement strand
GATGCTACACATATTGGGTTGGTACTGGGTGGGCTCGAACATCAAGCTAAGATCATGGAACTTGTAGGTAAAATTAAAATAGAAATATTGGAATATAAAGAATAAAAAGTAGGAGGGGTGATGCTTTTGATGATTTTTTTACTTACGGCAGTAGAATTTCACCCTAAGGTGTTGATGTTGGTGGCACCCAATGGGTTTCGTGACGAGGAATATACAATACCACGTCGTATACTGGAAGATAACGGTGCATATATTACGGTAGCATCCACATGTAAAGGTGAACTCAAGGGTATGTTAGGGCTTAAAATACAAGCTGATACGGTGATATACCAGGTGAATCCGCTGGATTTTGATGCCATCGTGTTGGTGGGTGGTGTGGGTTCCACCATATACTGGGAAGATGATTCAGTCCACAGCATGATAAAGAAAGCAAATGATTCACTCAAGGTGGTTGCCGCTATATGTCTCGCACCTGCTACGCTGGCAAATGCGGGTGTATTGACCAACAAAAAGGCGACTGTGTTTCCAACGTCGACCAGCTTGCAAATATTTGAAGCCAACAACGTAAGATATGTAAAGGATGGTGTAGTGATAACCGATCGCATAGTGACAGCGAGCGGGCCACAATTTGCTGAGAAGTTTGGCGAATCAATCTGGCAGTTGCTCAAAAAATATGCGGGTAGTACTACAAAGAGTGAGTAGGGCAGCTTGTTGGGTAGGTGATGAAAAGGTTGCAGAGATAGGGCGTGGTATACTTCTGTTGGTAGGTATCGAAAAAGGTGACACCATGGAGGCTATAGAATACATAGCAAACAAATGTGCTAACCTTAGGATATTCGAAGATAGTGCAGGTAAGATGAACCTCAACGTGACAGATATTGGGGGTGAAGCACTGGCTATATCGCAATTCACGTTGGCAGCCGATATACGTAAAGGGAGACGACCGAGTTTCGACAATGCCATGCCACACGATCAAGCTATACAACTGTATGAAAGGTTTGTGGATATACTTAACCAATATGTACCCACAAAGAGAGGTGTGTTCGGTGCGAAGATGGCTATCGAGCTTGTAAATGATGGCCCGGTAACCTTTGTGCTGGAGCGATGATATACAGTATGACAGGGTTTGGTGAAGTAGAGGATGAGCTATTCCATATCCGTATAAAGAGTGTGAACCATAGGTTTATAAACCTATCGTTGAGGTTATCACCAGCTATCGAGCCTTACGAGGTACGTATACGTAAGCTTATACAGGAGAAGCTACAACGTGGTGCGATAACGGTATCTATTAAGTTCAAAGAGGAACGATGGGTGCTGGATGAAAGTAAGTTGCAGTCATTTAATGAGTTTCTATCTCAAGTGAAGGAAAAGTTAGGAGTTTCCGGTGAGCTTAAACTTGAACATTTCCTACCGTACCTTACTGAGTTTACGTCACCTATGCGGGTGGAACGCAATTTATGGCCACAGCTACGTAAGAGTTTGAATCGTGCCTTACGTAAGGTACGTACTATGCAGAGAAAAGAGGGTATGGCAATATACGAGCGGGTGATAGCTGAGATACAGAAGCTACGTGATATGCTTGATGAAGTACGTAAACAAGCCTCTGTACGTAACGAAGCCATAAAGCGTCGTATTAGTACGGTGTTGGAGACACATGGTGATGAGATACTGAACAATGAATACTTTTTGAGTGAAAAATATACGGTTGATGAGGAGATAAATAGGTTTGCATCACATGTGGACGAACTCGAACGTACACTTAACCAAGGTGGTGTATGTGGCAAAAAGGCGCTATTCTTGTTGCAGGAGATGCAACGTGAACTTAATACTCTGGGTGCAAAGGCCAAGGACGATAAATTGGTACATCTTGTGGTAGATCTTAAGCTTATTGTTGAAAGTATGCATGAGGAGCTTGAAAATATCAAGTGATGCAAATAGAACTTATACCTTTCCCTATAATAGTATCGGCACCATCGGGTACAGGTAAGACTACGGTTATAAAAAAGGTGGTGGAACGTCTCCCCTATCTGGAGAAGGTGGCTACCCTCACAACGCGGCCACCACGTAAAGGTGAAATATCGGGTAAGGATTACAAGTTTGTCAGTGAACAGGAATTTTGGGATTGGGTTAACACCGGCAACGTTTACGAGTACGCTACCGTATATGGGTATCACTATGCTACACCGAAACCAGATGTTGAACGAATACTGGGCGAGGGTAGATACCCGATAATGGCGCTCGATATACAGGGGGTGAAATCTATGCGTAAGATATTTACGGATGCATTGTACATATTTCTTATACCACCGTCGTGGGAGGAATGGCGACGTAGGTTGACGATGCGAGGTGCAGAGAATATCGACAAACGTATGGTAGCCGCTAAAGAAGAGATTGATGAATGGCGTATGTTTGATTATGTAGTGGTCAACGACGAGCTGGAGGCTACGGTTGAACTTGTGAGCAAGATTATTGACGTGGAACGTTACAATATTAAACATATAAAGGTAAACTACGCCACCCCATAATCCACAAGGAGGTAAAATGTGGTGGATCTTGCCATTGATACTCAATACAGGGGTTGTAAAAGCTCATGCTGATGGGTTTGAGCTCGAAGCTCGCATAGCCAGCATCCCTATAAAGATCGATGGTATACTGGAAGATGTGTGGTATACAGCGGATACGGTGAACCAGTTTACACAATTCTCACCTCACTATGGTGAGCAGCCAGCCGAATCCACATATGTGTTTGTACTCTATGATAAGGAGAATCTCTACGTGGCATTTGTAGGGTTTGTAGCTGAACGTGATGTATGGGCTAACCTTGGTGGTGCGGAGGATTACGTCAATTTCTACATAGATACGTTTCTTGATCGTACAACCGCATATGGGTTCGGTGTAGGTGCAAGCGGCTCGCATAGTGATGCTCTCATATTGAATGATGGACGCTCGGAGGATGCATCCTGGGATGGTGTCTGGTATTGTGCATCAAAGGTATACCCGGATAGGTTTGTTGTCGAGATTAGGGTACCATTTAAATCCATAAGATATAAACGTGGGCTCAATGAGTGGGGGATAAATTTTCACCGCCGTATACCGACGATTAACCAAACCCTATACTGGAAGCTACCCGACGAAAGGGAAGGCTTACGGGTGTCGAAGTTCGGTATACTTAAAGGTATACACCCAGGTGTGGTGGGTCGCAATATGGAGATATATCCTATAGGGTTTGTACGCTCCGAGCACTACACGGATACATCTTATATATGGCCAGACATGGGGGTTAATTTCAACTGGAGTATCACACCTGAGTTGCGGTTATCACTCACGTACAATCCAGACTTTGCACAGATAGAAGCGGATCCGTTTTCGCTGAACCTATCACGTTATGAGCTATACCTTATGGAAAGGCGTCCGTTCTTCCTTGAGGGTATGGAGATATTCCAACCTGCCAGCTTCGGTAGACAGATGGGGTTCTATGATCCCATACAGGTATTTTATTCAAGGCGTATAGGTAAAAAGCTACCGGGAGGTGTGGAAGTACCTATAAAGTTGGGGATGAAGCTCACCGGTAAAGGGACAGGTTGGCAGACCGGTCTATTATACGTGTATACGGATTCAACCTACAGTGAAGGTGTGGGTGAACCCCCTTATCACTGGTCAGTGTTGCGATACAAGCATCAGGTGCTGGGTAATTCAGAAATTGGCTTCTTAGCTGTTAGTAAAAGTGAGAAGCTTACATCGCTACCTACGTATGCGATGGGTATAGACTTAGGGTTGAGGAACCCTTCATTACAGTTCGTATGTCAAGCAGTTGCAACCAAAAATGATACACTTATAGGGTATGCGTTTAACTCCGGTATATACGGGTTTTATAGGAATTATATGGTTATAGGGCGTGCGCAATCCATAGGTGATAAGTTTGATATCTCTGAGCTCGGTTATTACCGTGAACTGCCGGGCACCCAGATGGTGTGGATT
This sequence comes from Caldifarciminota bacterium 4484_18, assembly GCA_002256535.1. Classification (GTDB taxonomy): domain Bacteria; phylum Hydrothermota; class UBA3073; order NMUJ01; family NMUJ01; genus NMUJ01. The sequence continues at coordinate 2,044 of NMUJ01000030.1, read as the reverse complement.
ATCGGTGGACCGATGAAGCTGTTACCCAAAGGTAAAGTAAAGATGCTACATGTGTTGGCAGGTGGTGGTATGTCAAAATACAAGGAGCTACCTCGCTCGTACTTTGGAGCGCTATGTTTTGGTATGAATCTACGACCTACCGGTGGGTTCAGTATAAACGTCAATGGTGGTAAGATACATGAGGAGGTTCGCATAACCACAGATACCGGTAGCATATACACAGATACGTTGTATTTCATGTGGAGTACGAATTTCAATTACTGGTCAGGTCCAAGAGGTAAGATCAGCTACTATGGAGGGTTCAACCTCAACCGTTCATGGATATGGGGGCTTGAGTGGCTGAGCTATCAGTTGGCGGTATGGTGTGGTGTGGAATACTCCATCACACCACGAGTAAGCTTCAGCATATATCCAGATATTTCCGTATATTTTACACCTGAGAATAGGGTACACCTGATATTTACACATATGGAGCCACGTCTGGGTATATACTTTAACCCATATCTGCAGTTAACATTGCGACCTGATATCGCCATACAGTGGGAGGGTACCACCCGCAGTATACCGTCGTTGAGGTTGGGCTACCTATTATCCTGGGAGATAGCACCAAAAAGCTACCTGTATGTGGTTATGAATGATGAATGGTACGAAGCTGATGGTCGGTTGCATGCGGTATCCACAGTTAGTGCGATCAAACTCAAGTGGTTACAACTCTTATAGAACTGTATGGATGAGAAGACGTTTTGGGAACATCTGGAGGAGCTACGTCGTTATATTATATGGATATTGGTATGGTTTGGTGCAGCTTTTATACTGGGGTATCAATTAGCACCTAAGCTACTCAATGTAATAGCAAAGGATACCAGGTTGTATTTTTTTGCACCTTGGGAGCCATTCCTTGTGCGGTTACGTGTGGGGGTATGGGTAACGCTATATCTTACGTTACCATTTATTGCGTATCAGGGGTTTAGGTTCTTGAAGCCTGGACTTAAGTCGTACGAGTTACGTATGTTACGTGTGGTTATGGGCGTGGCGATACCTATAGTGTTTGGTAGTGTGTTGCTCGCTTATTTCTACCTCATACCAGTGATATGGAAGGTATTGCTCAACTTTGCAGCTGGCCAAATGCTACCTGTTATCAATGTATCACACTATCTCACGTTCTTCGTGTGGTTAACCATAGCATCGGGTGTGTTGATACTATTCCCCATCTGTATTGTATTATCTGTGGAGTTTGGTATTGTATCACCAGACTTCTATTTGAGCTCATGGCGGTATGTAGTTATCACAATATTTGTAATATCGGCATTACTTACGCCACCGGATATATTTACGCAGTTACTCATGGCGATACCGTTTGTGGGGTTATATCTTATTGCGTTAGTTATTATCAAAAAGCGTTACAGGGGGGCTTCATGATAGATGGTACTCACGGTGATACAGGCTTGTAACTTATCCCCCGCGAGTTAATAGTTTCATAATATCAGTTAAAACATCACCCGCTTTACCTTGTAGGAAGATATCTGCGTGTGGAGTGATAGCTGAAGGTTCTATGTTTACTTCGATAACTTTACCACCGTGTTGCTTTACTATCAATGGTACATATGCAGCTGGATAGACTACACCAGAGGTACCCACCACCAGCACAACGTCTGCAGTACGTGCGAACTCAAACGCCTGTGTGAGTGCAGCTTCAGGTAAGGGTTCGCCGAACCATACGACTGCGGGTCGCATGAGTGCACCACATTCGCAGTAGGGTAGGTCGGACCAGTTCTCACCCCCATATTCGTAGATACAGTTGTCACAAGCGGTACATTTTGTGTAGAAAATGTTACCGTGGAGTTCGACCAGCTTCTTGTTACCAGCAACCCTATGTAAGCCGTCCACGTTTTGGGTTACAAGTAAAAATGTGGATTTTATACGCTCGAGTTCCGCTATCGCTATATGTGCGGGGTTGGGGTTAGCTTTCCTTATGAGTGCCCTACGGTATCTATACCAATCCCATACCACACGTGGAGCTTTACGGAAGGCGTCTGGGGTGGCA
>NMUJ01000029.1 GCA_002256535.1 Caldifarciminota bacterium 4484_18 | reverse complement strand
TCCCGCTTGGGCGAGTGGTGGAAGTGGTATACACGACGGACTTAAAATCCGTCGCCCCATCTGGGGCTTGTGGGTTCGAGTCCCACCTCGCCCAGCCTTCCTGAGGTTCAGTTGCACAGGATGGGTGAAAAGGGTTTTATTGATAGGGTTCGTATTTGGGTAGAAGGTGGTCATGGTGGCGATGGTTGTATAAGCTTTAGACGTGAAAAGTACGTACCACGTGGTGGACCCGATGGTGGTAACGGTGGTGATGGTGGTGATGTCATCCTGGAAGTAGACCCTAACCTTAACACACTTATTGATTATGTGTTTAAACGTCACTTTAAAGCTGGCCGTGGTACACATGGTAAAGGTAAGAACCAAACAGGTCGTAGGGGTGAAGATATCATACTGAAGGTGCCACCCGGTACGCTGGTTTACGAAGATGGTAGGTTACTGGGTGAGCTGCTAACACCCGGCGACCGCTTAGTGGTTGCACGTGGTGGTAAAGGTGGGCGTGGTAATGCAGCATTCAAATCATCCATCAATCAAACCCCCAGAGTGGCAGAAAAGGGGCAACCAGGTGAAAAGAAAACACTTATACTGGAGCTAAAGTTACTCGCAGATATTGGGCTTGTGGGATACCCCAATGCGGGTAAGTCCACTCTGTTGCGTAAGTTGACGGATGCACGTCCGAAAGTGGCTGCGTATCCGTTTACTACATTAACACCTATACTTGGTACACTTATAGGGGCCAACCGTCACATAGTTATTGCCGATATACCTGGTATCATCGATGGTGCACATATGGGTAAAGGCTTAGGGATAGAGTTTCTACGTCATATCGAACGTACAAGCCTACTGCTTTATGTGCTCGATATCACTCAGGACCCCATGGTACAGTTTATAGCTCTACAGGATGAGTTACGTGAGTACAACCCGTTACTGCTGCAAAAACCAAACATTGTTGTAATCAACAAAATCGACCTTATACCAGATTATGATACACTTAAGGAGCAGTTTCCTCAGGCTCACTTCATATCAGCGCTCAAAGGGCTGGGTATCGATGAGTTACGTACTACAATAATGCGACTGTTTGATGCTTGACCCCATCTATACAATAGGTTATGGTAACCATAAGGTTGGTAAGTTCCTGTATATCCTGAAGTTGCATCGTATACAGGCGATAGTTGATGTACGCTCGTTCCCTACATCCAAAAACCCCGATTTCAAGAAGGAGAATATTGCACGCCATCTCCTCCATGCAGGCATACAATACTATCATATATCTGAACTTGGTGGCTACCGTAAAGGTGGTTACGAGAAATATATGGAGACAGAAGCGTTTAAGTTGGGTATATCGAAACTACTCGATATAGCACGTAGCCATCGTGTAGCTATAATGTGTCTCGAACCACATCCCAAGTATTGTCACCGTAGATTTATCAGCCGCTACCTTGAACAGCTTGGCCATCGTGTGTTACATATAACGTGAGAAAGGTTGACCGTCTCCCATAGGCTGTATTTTTAATGATGAGATGCCAACCATTAACCAGCTAATAAGGTACGGTAGGAAGCCAAAGAAACGTAAATCTAAGGCACCGGCGTTGGAAAAGTCACCCCAAAAACGTGGTGTATGTTTACGTGTTTATGTAGTGAATCCCAAGAAACCCAACTCCGCTATGCGTAAAGTAGCACGTGTACGTCTATCTAATGGTAGGGAGGTCATTGCTTATATACCGGGTGAAGGGCACAATTTACAGGAGTATTCCAACGTACTTGTGCGTGGTGGTCGTGTCAAGGATTTGCCAGGTGTGAGGTACCACATAGTTCGTGGTGTATATGATGCAGCTGGTGTTGAGGGTAGAAAGAAGAGCCGCTCAAAGTATGGTACCAAGAGACCTAAGGAAGAGAAATGAGGCGCAAACGTGCGGTACCACGTGAAACACCACCTGACCCCAAATACGGTAGTGTATTGGTACAAAGGTTGATCAATTGCGTAATGTGGGACGGTAAGAAACGATTAGCTGAAAAGATCGTCTACAAAGCGTTTGAACTTATTGAGAAACGTACTAACCAGAACGCACTCACTGTGTTTGAAACCGCACTCGAAAATGTCAAACCCATCATGGAGGTGAGGCCACGTCGTGTGGGAGGTGCCACCTATCAGGTGCCGGTGCCTGTGCCACCACGTCGCCGTGTATCACTTGCAATAAGGTGGATCATTCAAGCCGCACGTGCAAGGAAAGGTGCCCCCATGTATCAGAAGCTGGCCGAAGAGTTGATATTGGCCAGCCGCAAGGAAGGTGCCGCCTACAAGAAGAAGGAAAACACCCACAGGATGGCAGAAGCCAACAAGGCTTTTGCCCACTTTAGATGATCGATCTTCGCAACATCCGCAATATTAGCATTATTGCGCACATAGATGCAGGTAAGACGACAACTACTGAACGTATCCTATACTATACCGGTAAGATACAGAGGATGGGCGATGTCGACGCAGGTACTGCCACTATGGACTATTGGGAGCAGGAGCGTGAACGTGGTATAACAATAATTGCAGCCACCACCACATGTCATTGGCGTGATACACGTATAAATATTGTTGATACACCGGGACATGTGGATTTCACCGCAGAGGTGGAAAAGTCACTAATGGTGATCGATGGTGCCGTGGTTATCTTCAGTGCAGTGGAAGGGGTTGAGTCACAATCTGAGACCGTTTGGTATCAAGCTGATCGCCACAATTTGCCACGTTTGGTCTATATCAACAAGCTCGATCGCATAGGTGCAGATTACGAATCCGTTATAAAGATGATGGAGGAACGTCTCAATATTGTAGCATTACCACTACAGTTACCAATAGGTAAAGAAGCTGAATTTCATGGAGTGGTCGACCTGGTATCCGGACGTGCACTTATTTGGCAGCTGGGTACGGATGGTTCACATTATGATGTAACAGACATACCGGAACCCCTTATTTCGGAAAGCAGGGTTGCACGCGAGGAGTTGATCGAAAAGTTAGCCGATCTGGACGATGAGTTTGCTGAACTATACCTCGAAAAGGGTGAAATATCACCAACCCACATCAAACATGCTATCCGCCGCATAACCTTATCCACAAAGGCGTCCCCGGTATATCTTGGTGCATCACTACGTAATGTGGGGGTGCAACCATTACTCGACGGTATAGTCGACTATCTGCCGTCGCCGATCGAACGTCCTCCGGTGAGGGGCATTTCAATCAAAACTCACAAGGAAGTAGAACGTGCACCCAACCCTGAAAGCACATTCCTGGGTAAGGTATTCAAGATACAGGCTACCCCGCATGGTGATCTCGGTTACCTGAGGATATATGCAGGTAAGTTAAAGAAGGGTGATGTGGTGCTAAACACCACACGTAACGTGAAAGAGAGGATCTCACAGATATTTCTATTGCATGCGAATGAACGTACACCTGTCAAAGTAGCATATGCGGGTGAGATAGTAGGGATAATGGGTATCAAAGCAACCCGTACAGGGGATACACTTGCGACACCATCCAGCCCCATCGTGCTGGGTAGTATGAAGTTTCCCAACCCTGTCATCTACGTGAGTATAGAGCCTAAGACATTGGCGGAAGAGAGTAAACTTGAGTCCATACTTGAAAGGTTAGTACATGAGGATCCAACCCTTAGGGTGCGGCTGGATGAGGAGACTGGCCAACGTTTACTTGAGGGTATGGGTGAGCTACACCTTGAGGTGATCACTGAACGTTTACGACGTGAGTTTAAGCTCGACGTACGTACTGGTAAACCACAGGTAGCGTATCGTGAGACTATCACTGAAACCGGTACAGGTGAAGCTAAGGTTGATCGCGACGTCGGTGGTAAACACCACTACGCATATGTGAAGCTGCAGGTGGAACCACTATCACGTGGCGAATACTTTGCATTTGTGAACCAAGTACCTGATATACCCGCAACCCTCTTAAATGCAGTCGAACGTGGTATACGTGAAAATATGGGGGTGGGCCCGCTTGCCGGTTATCCGGTTATCGATGTAAAAGCTACGTTGGTAGGGGTTGATATACATCCAACGGATTCGACTGAACTTGCTTTCCTTGAGGCGAGTGCACTCGCATTCAGGAAAGCGCTCAGTAGCGCAAAACCGATCCTGCTCGAACCCATCATGAAGCTCGAAATAATCATACCTATGGAATATCTCGGTGTGATATTGGATGACCTCAATGCACGTGATGGTAAAATAAAAGTGATGGAAAATCGTGCCCCCCACTATGTGGTTATAGCAACATGTCCGTTACGTAAGCTGTTTGGCTATGCAACAACTATAAGGTCGCTAACCCAGGGTAGGGGCGTATGTATGATGGAGTTTGAAACGTACGAACCACTAACCGAAAGCATACCGGGGGTAACAACTACATAGTTGACAAATACGGCTATACCACAATTTTCTAAAATGTGGCATAAATATCTTAAGGAGTATTTTGAAGCTTCACGTAACCTACAGTTGGAGTTCATACGCGAGAATATAGAGTTGCTACAGAGAGTAATAGACATGACAATTGCTACAATCGAAAATGGTAACAAAATATTGGTCGCAGGTAATGGTGGGTCGGCGGCTGATGCACAACATTTTGTAGCCGAGCTCGTGGGTAGGTTTATGAAAGATAGGCGTGGCTTACCAGCGGTGGCACTCACCACAAATACGTCTACACTTACTGCATTAGCTAATGACTATGGGTATGAGCGGGTTTTTGCTCATCAAGTGGAATCGCTTGGCAAAGAGGGTGATTTACTATATTTGATATCCACGTCTGGTAATTCACCTAATTTATTGGAAGCGGCACAAGTTGCCCGTAAAATGGGTATCAAAACCGCGGCGTTATTAGGTAAAGGTGGTGGCAAGCTCAAGCAGCTCGTTGATATAGCACTTATTGTGCCATCAAATTGTACGCCTCACATACAGGAATGTCACGTTGTTATATACCATAGTATAGCAGGTGCTGTGGAACGCTATTTCTTTGGTGATGATAATTAGTGACAGGAACGTTCTTGTGAAATTAATTCAACAGTTGAGGGCCACAGGTAACCGTATTGTGTTTACAAACGGATGTTTTGATATACTTCATAAGGGGCATGTGGAATACCTGAGACAGGCCAAACATTATGGTGATATTTTAATCGTAGGTATTAATTCTGACACCTCCGTACGTAAGATCAAAGGTGAACCCCGGCCAGTGATGCCACTCGAATCGCGGTTGGCGGTCGTCGATGCATTAAAGTTTGTCGATATTGTCGTACCGTTTGATGAATATACACCAGTGGAGTTAATCAAACTCATAAAGCCTGATGTACATGTGAAGGGTGGTGATTATCACGAAGATGAATTGCCAGAAACCCCGATCGTGAAACAATTTGGTGGTAAAGTTGTTATCGTTCCATTAGTTGAGGGATATTCAACAACATCGATTATTGATGAGATTCGGAGGCCTTATGGTGTTAATTGTAGGTGATGTGATGCTTGATAGGTTTGTCTTCGGTACGGTTGACCGTATCAATCCTGAAGCTCCCGTACCTATTTTGGGAGTGAGTGAAGTATCACATAACTTAGGTGGTGCAGGTAATGTTGCCATGAATCTCGTCACATTACATGAGGAGGTTACACTTGTTGGAGCTGTAGGTGACGATGATGAGGGTAGATTAGTTCAAACCCTATGCAAACGGGTTGGCATAAATTTTATCCCATTAGCCAAAGATCGTATCACCACACTTAAGGAACGATATGTGGCATTACCCTATAGACAGCAATTATTACGAGTGGATCGTGAATTACGTCTGCCTATAGAAGATAAATGTTGGGATGCTATATTCCCTAATAAAAATAGTTTCCTTATAAAGCCAAACATCAGAGAGGTATGTAGTATACTGAATAGACCGGTGGCAAATGATGACCGCACTGTGGAGGAAGCTGGCCGTATGTTGTATGATAAATTGCAATCAAATCTCGTCATCACCCGTAGTGAGAAGGGTGCTACTCTGATTAGCAAGGACGGTATTGTACATGTGCCGGCTGAACGTCGTGAAGTATACGATGTGACGGGTGCTGGTGATACGTTTATTGCTGCATTGGTATGGGGTTATAAGAGGACGGGTAACCTGATAGAAGCTGTACGGCTTGCTAATAAAGCTGCCGGGACAGTGGTGTCAAAATTGGGTGTAGCTACAGTGACTGTAGATGAGATATTAAGTTAAACATGTTCAAAAGGATATTGATACTCTCGTTACCAGGTATCGGTGACACACTGATGGCTACACCTATGATGGAACATTTACGTAAAAGTTTGCCGCACGCAACGATAGAGGCACTCACAATGCAGAGAGGTAGCTACGAAGTGCTCAAAGTTAATCCCCACATTGATACTGTATTTTATTTTCCTTTCCTTAAAAAGGGAGTGCGTGCATCTATTAATTTTATATTGAAAGAAATAAGACCACGAGGTTACGATTTGTCGATCACAATATATCCATCATACCCCAAACACTACCACATCGTCGCATATTTGTGTGGTGCCAAAATGCGGATAGCGAACGGGTTTGAATCGGGTTACATAAGGGAGTTACATTTATTGAATACGCATTTGGTGCGGATGGAACTCACTAACCACAACGTCATAAACAACTTGCGGCTGTTAACCCCACTCGGTATACAATTCAATCCGGACAACGTAAAGCTTGAACTCACCCTACCCACAGATATCAGGAATTGGGCAAATGATTTCTGGCAGAGTATGAAGCTTTCTGATAAATCTGTTTACTTTCATAATGGATCATCGAAAATCAAAAAGGGTAGTGAGAAGAGATTATTGCCATGGTGGTGGGTTAGAGAGCTTATTCACATGTTGTTAGAAGAGGGGTATAATATACTGTTTAACTTGGGGCCTGAGGAACAATGGCAACGTCCAATGTTGGAACGTGACTTCGGAGACGAGCTTGGTAAACGGATTTTGCCAATTTCTGGCTTATCTATATTGCAGGTGGCGGCACTCATAGAACGTACTGGCTTATTGATAGCAAACGATTCAGGGGTAACGCACCTGGGGGCTGCATTGAATGTACGGGTGATAGGACTTTTCGGTGTAACTGCTACCTACCAAGTGGCACCATGGACAGCGAATGCATGCATCGTAACGAGCGACTTGCCGTGTGCACCATGCTATACTAATTATGCGTGGCGCGAATTTCGGTGTTCACACCCTAAATATAACCCCAGTAACCCAACATTTCCTTGTATGGAAGCCATCTCTATTGAAAAGGTTATGGAATGTTTGACGAAATTGACCTAAATAGGGTAATCTGCAAATATTTACACATCGTGGTACCGTTATTTTATTATGCTGTAGTGGAAGCTCTGTATGATGAAAATTAGTGGCATAGTGTTCGACCTGTGGCATACGTTGATGACATATGGGACCAATAGCGTTGAGCGGTTGATAAACCTGCGGGTTACTCGTATCAGAAAGCTATTCAATAACAAGTACACGGAACGGTCGATCTACAACACGTTGAAGGAAGCTGAACACGAAGCCGAAGCGGAACGCTCAGCAACCAACCGTGAAGTCGATTCGTGGGAGATTGCCAAACTCATCGTGCAGCGGTTACCTGGGTTGATACCCACACGTGAGATATTATCGAGTTTACAAAAGATATATGATGATACGTTATTAGAGGTGCCAATGCTACTCTTACCCAATACCAAAGAGACGTTGGAGCAACTCAAGAGTAGCAACTACGTGCTCGCTATATTGAGTAATACATCACATGGCTATATTTTGCGTAAGATAATGGATAGGTTCGACATATTACACATGTTTAAGGTGACACTGTTTTCGGATGAATTCGGTAGACGTAAACCTGACCCCAGTTTTTATCAACGGTTATTTGATGTATTAGCGATACCGCCGGGTGAGTTGCTGTTTGTGGGTGATAACTGGCAGACAGACATAGTAGGTGCAAAGTCTATGGGTATGCAAACTTTGTATTACAGACATCCATGGGTCGAAAGATATTCACCCCCTACATCTGACGAACCGCCACAGATTGCTGATATTAGGCAAATATTGCAATTTCTACGTATGTTATAGTGTGTCACGTTTGTGAAGTAATATCACATTCGTCCATTTATTATGGTATTTCAACATCCTATGTGGGGGGTTGGCTTCGTACCAGAAGTAGTGACTGGTACGGTTCACACGTAAGCGGATTTTGATACCCTCCTTAACCCCGTACGATAGGGTTACGGGCTCGGTATCACATACCTCGATACTTACGGGTACAAACCGTGCTGCAAATGTGCTCATCAGGTAAAAGCGTGCTTCATAACCTGTGTGATAAGGTATGGTACGTAATAGGTGGTAGATCTCCTCGTTATCATATATGGGACGCCTTATACGGAGGGTACGTTCACGCGATCCGGTGGATGGTACCATTCGCACGACGACTTTTGATGTACCATATTGGGCCTCAACAAGCAGCGGGGTCTTGCTACCTGTCAAATATTTATGACATAGGAGTGGATTAAGCAAACTATCGAGCACAAGATATGTGCTATCACGTAAGGTGACCGTATCTTCTCTGATGTTTACCAGACTGGTAATCTTATAGCCACCACCTATGCTCTCTATAGTGGTGGACATGCTGCCGATGACTGTATCATGGCGTATTATATCGTAATTGGAGTGCTCAACTTGCGTCCATGGTATACGCTCTATGTTTACTCCTTCATAATGAGGGGGTTGGCATGCAATAAAAATCAGCATTATTATTACTATGGGCCATAAATTCTTCATCGATTTAAAATAACCAAATCATACAATCATCAACTCAATATATTGACATAAGACCAAAATTGATAGTTTTAAGAGTGTGTAGCGTATCATATTTTAAAAATAAGGGTGATACAGGGTGTAAGGAGGTATTATGGGATGGTTCGTTTTGATATCCTTTGTCATCACAAGTAGTCCTTTGGGAGGGTGGATCCCATTAGCTGATAAGCCAGTATCTTCGATGGAGGTTATGCTCGTCAAGTCAGATATGAGTGAGGTTGTGTTAGAGGTTGAAGTTCCAGGGCTCAAGTACGAATATGTGGATACCAAAGCTGGTAGGTTTACCCGTTTGTATGGAGGTACAGGTGTAACAGGTACGATAGGTAGACCTGAACTACCGCTTATACGTAAGCTTGTGAGTATACCCGAAGCTGCTGATGTGAAGGTCAAGCTACTAAATATGGAAGTAGCTGAATATTCGCTTGAAGAGTTGGGGCTGAAATATCCAATATATCCGGTACAACCTCCAGTACCTAAGCTACCGGGTGCTGAAGAGAATATGCCGTTCGAGTACGATGTTATAGCGTATACAAGCGATAAGTATTTCCCCGATAAGGTATGTGAGTTAGGTGAAATCGGTGCAATAAGAGGTGTACGCTACGTGAGATTGGATATCACGCCGGTGCAATACAATCCCGCTAAAAATACACTTAAGATCGTGAAGAAAGTGACCATCAAGCTGATACTCACAGGTGCTGACCTGAACTATACCAGGGTACGGAGGGAGCGTTACGTATCACCGTATTTTGATGCTATCCTGAAGAAGGTGATCGTAAACTATGAACCCATCAAAGGTGTACCACCACTGCCGGTGGGTTACCTCATCATCGTATATGACGATTTCTACGATAACATACAGCCGTTGGTTGAGTGGAAAAAGAAGAAGGGATTTCACGTAACAGTGACAAAAACCTCAGACATACCGGGTGGTGCTACCGTACAAAATATCACCAACTATATACAGGATGCGTATGAGGATTGGGATATACCCCCTACGTTCTGTTTGTTAGTGGGTGATGTTGGCCAGATACCTGCACATACAGGTGATGAGACCGGGTACGTGACTGATCTGTACTACTTTACGGTGGATGGTGAGGATTTTATACCTGATATATTCTATGGTAGGTTCTCGGGGTCTACTGATGCGCATATCGATGTTATGGTGGATAAGCTTGTTGAGTACGAACGTAACCTGTGGACACAAGGTACGGAATGGCTTGGTAGGATGTACTTCATGACATCAGATGATGGGTGGCATCATCACGAAGTTGAATACATCGATGATGGGGGGCATCATCACGAAGTTGAATACATCTGTAACGTCTGTATGGCGATAGCACGTGAGCATGGGGTGATATGTGACTCACTGTATTGGTATTACCAGTCGGGTACCCCCATAGCTACTGCGATCAACGAGGGTAGAACATTAGCACTGTACACTGGGCATGGCAGTACAACAGGGTGGGCGGGCCCACCATTCTCGCAATCTCAGGTATATGCGTTGGAAAATCTCGACAAATATCCATTCGTCATAGGGCATGCCTGCGTTACCGGTAATTTCAGTTATCCAGAATGTTTTGCCGAAACCTGGACACGTGCAGAAGATAAGGGTGCAGTAGCGTATTTTGGGTCCGCACCCAGCAGTTATTGGGTATGGGATGATACCTTACAGATAGGGTGGTTCCGTCCATTATTTATCGAACCGACAACTAC
>NMUJ01000028.1 GCA_002256535.1 Caldifarciminota bacterium 4484_18 | reverse complement strand
GTGGCGTTGATGGGTGGTGGTGGGATAGCTGTACTGCATACGTCAGGGTTTGATGTGGTAGGCTTTATACCGACGGAGGTGACGCCACGTCATATTGTGGTGACAAAAGATGGTAATACTGCATATGTGAGTTGTAATCTGGCTAATTGTGTGGAGGTGATCGATTTGCGGATGAATAGGGTTATTAAGAGTATAAGGGTGAAGGATAGGCCACGTACGATAGTGTTGTCACCAGATAATAGGTACCTGTACGTGGTGAATTACGAGTCTGATACGTTGGGGGTGGTGAATCTCATAGATGATGGGTGACGAATTACTTTCCAAAGTGCTCACTGTACATATATCGAAGTGATTGAAAAGTTAGAAGGTTGGAAAGGTGAGATTACTACTCTGTAGGTTCGAGATACGGTATTGTGATACTACCTTCGGGCATGATGAGCACACGAAGGTTATCACCTTTCATACCATGAGCGGTGTCGATGGCGGATTGCAGTGTATCGTAGCCCTTGGCGATACGGTTGAGGACAGCTTGTGGGGTGGGTTCTTGGCTCAGCAGCTCGTAGAAGACCTGTTCACCGATACCTTCACGACACTTTGATACCAATAACAATATACCGTTGGGGGTGAGTGCAAGCTTGGCGTTATCGATAGCTTTCTGTGATTGATAGAGGTCGACATCCATCGGGAAGGGTGCTACGGTGATAACCATGTCAGCTTTGACATCTATGGGGGTGACGAAGATTTCGCGTGCAGTGGTAACTGCTTTGAGGAGTCAGGTAGTAGTGCAAGCTTGTGGTTAGCTTCTATGGTCTCGTACGCGGTGATACCGGGGAGGATGGACTTACGGCCACCGGTGAACCCTGCAAAGTAATGGGGTTCAACAGAGGTTATAACCACCACACGGGGGAACTCGAACAAACATTTATGCACCAAGACAGGGGTGCCACGTGATGTGGTACCGATAAACCTGTAGTCGGGTTTGTTCTCGGAATCGTTGAAATATATCCTATCTTGGGAGGTTTCGTAGAAATCGCCCAGTATGCGATGCAGTTCGGTGGGGTTCGACCGTCGATGTATACCGGTGGCGATTAGAAAATGTAGCTCCTTGTTGGTGAGGTGAGGTTTTAGCAACTCTAAGACCTTAGCAGAGGGGGTGGGTCTGGTATGATCGTTTACCACAAAAAGTAGCTTACCGGTGTTGAGGAATTCACGTATTGGTGGTGCATCGATAGGATGGGCGAGCGCCTCCTGAAGGACGGATAGTTCATCACGTGTGGGTACCTCGTTTGGATATGCGAATTCCACCTGCCACGAATCGGGTAACTCCGCTACTTGTTTGTCATGTTCACCATAGGGGAGTTCGATATGCATGATGAGTGCCGGGGCCCGGAATCGAACCGGGGACACCGGGATTTTCAGTCCCGTGCTCTACCAACTGAGCTACCCCGGCTTATGTTTAGAATATGGGAAGATGGGTGGTTGTCAAGCTGTAATAGTCGTATCCGTAGACAACCTGATACACTTCACAGTGTACTGGATAATCGTTTATTCAACTCCTCAAGCAACTTATCAAGATCAACTTCATACTTTATGGCGGCTTCCTCGATCGTATCCCATGGAGGTTCACCACATACAAGACATGGTATACCGAAATCCATAAATACTTCGATAGTCTGTGGAAACCTTTCCACCACCTCATCTATCTTCATATCCTTAGTGATCTTATCCGCCATGCTCAATATTTACACAATGTACGTATCACGTCAAGCTACTGGTCGCTGTATGGGGGGCTGGGGGTCGGTGGTTCAAATCCACTCGCCCCGAGTTTTAATTATGATCCTTTTCTACTGGGTGATTGCGGGGCTTTCACATATCTTGCCACGAAATGTGGCGTTATTCATAACGTACAGGATAGCTGACCTTATGTATATCACGCTGTATAGGCATAGGTTGCTTATAGTTTACAAAAACCTCGATATGCTATATGGGTTCAAAATCCCATTGTGGCGTAAGAAGCGACTTGCGTTACGGATATGGTGAATCGGTAATCGTACTTACTGCACATCTGGGTAATTGGGAGCTCGGTGCTACTATGTTGGCAGTTAAGGGGTACAGACCGATCGTTATTGCGTTGAGGCCACGTTCGAAGCTTGTGGCACAGTTCTTCACCCGCCGTAGGTTGAAGGCGGGTATGGAGGTTGTGTATTTGGGTGAACCGATGTTCGTTGTGATTAAGGGGTTACGTGCTAACCGTGTGGTGGCTACATTGGGTGATAGAGACTACGTAGGTGATGGTATAGAGGTGAATTTTCTGGCTGGTAAAACTGTCTTCCCACGTGGTATATTTGAGCTCGCCTATCGTACGGGTGCGTATATAGCGCCTGCATTCTGTTTACATCAGAACAAAGATCGTTATCTTATATATTTTGAAACCCCATACAAAGTGGAAGATGTCGAATCTGGCATACAGCGATGGGCTGAGGTTTTGGCCAATTATGTACGTAAGTCGCCTACTGAATGGTATGTGTTTGATATGATATGGAGAAGGCGCTAATCCTATTACCTGCGTACAATGTGGGGCCATTGGTGGGTGATGTCATAGAGCGTATACGGTATCCACGTAACCACATACTTGTGGTGGATGATGGGTCAACCGATAATACAGGTGAGGTGGCACGATCAAAAGGTGTGATAGTGATACGACATACGAGTAACTTAGGTAAAGGTGCTGCACATAAGACAGGTTTCCGTTATGCGGTAACTCACGGTTATGACTATGTGATAACCATAGATGCGGATGGACAACACGATCCTGACGGGATACCGCAATTCATGGAGGCTATAACCCGCTACGATATGGTGATAGGTAGGCGATATTTCTCATGGCGTAATATGCCGCTCGTGCGTGTGTTTACAAATGTGACAACATCGTTTGTTGTGTCATTACTTAGTGGACAACGGTTACGTGATGTGCAGTCCGGTTATCGTGCCATCCGTCGTACAGTTATCGAGCGTGTGCGGTTACGTACGAATAGGTATCAAACCGAATCTGAGATAATAGTTCAGGCAGCGAGGTTGGGCTTCAGGATAGGTGAGATACCTATCTCGACAATATATCGGCGGGAGGCACGTAGCCATATCAACCCGATTATTGATACGTTGCGGTTCATAAAATTTGCAATATCTTCACTCTGGTTATGATAATACTGTTGACAAACGATGATGGTATAGATGCACCGGGTATCAATACACTATATCAACAATTAATGGCAAAACATGAGGTGTGGATGATCGCACCACGTTACCCTGTTAATGCTATTAGCCACGCTATAACTATTGGTAAGGAGATAAGGGTTGAACTACGTAACTCGAGGGTATTTGCGGTCTATGGTACACCGGCGGATTGTGTGTTGCTGGGGGTTAACGACATAATGCCGTATAGACCGGAGCTTGTGGTTTCAGGTATAAATGCGGGGCCTAACCTTGGTGATGACGTAACCTACTCCGGTACTGTAGGGGCTGCTATGGAGGGTGTGATATGGGGGGTAACTTCGATGTCGGTATCGATGATGGAGCCATCGCTTGGTTATTGGCAGGAGGCCAGTGTATGGGTGGATAAACTTATAGCGTGTGTGGAGAAGCTACCGCAGCCGGTGCTGTTGAACATCAACATACCACCACAGCCGAAAGGTGTGAAGGTGACGCGGTTGGGTAAACGTACTTACGAAAATATTGTTACAAAAAAATCCGATTATATATATGTGCTGGGGGGTAACCCCGTAGCACATCCAGCAGAGGGTACGGATATGGCTGCTGTACGTGATGGTTACATTGCGGTGACACCGTTGAAGATAGATATAACAGATGATGATATATTATCGCGAGTCAGAGCCGTCATCCGAGTTTGATAAGTTACGTAAGAGGATGGTGGAGGAACAGCTTATCACACGTGGTATAACCGATGAGCGGGTCATCTCGGCTATGTTGAAGGTGCCACGGGAGAAGTTTCTGCCACCGGATTTACGGCCATATGCTTATAAAGATGGGCCATTACCTATAGGTGAGGGGCAGACGATTTCACAACCATTTATGGTAGCATATATGACGGAGGGGTTGGAGTTACAACCTATGGATAAGGTGCTGGAAATAGGTACAGGGTCGGGTTATCAGACTGCGATATTGGCTGAAATAGCGCGTGAGGTCTACACAGTGGAGAGGATTGCCAGTTTGCTTGAAGCTGCACGTAATGTATTGGGGAGGTTGGGTTATACCAATGTATACTTTAAGGTAGGTAATGGTACATTGGGGTGGAAGGAATATGCCCCATACGATAAAATTATAGTGACAGCGGCTGCACCTGAGGTACCTAAGCCGCTGATTGAACAGCTAAGTGATGGTGGTAGGATAGTTATCCCGATAGGGAGTACATGGTCACAACGTATAGCGTTTGTCACCAAGCGAGGTAATAAAGTGAGTATGGATTGGGGGATAGATTGTGTGTTTGTACCTTTGGTTGGTGAGTATGGGTGGAGGGAGGATTACCAGTGAAGTTGAAATGTACTTGGGGATTGATGTAGGGTCGGTAAGCACGGATATTGTGGTGATAGATGATAAGTTCAACGTGGTTGCATCGGCTTATCTACCTACAGCGGGCGATCCCATATGGGCTATAAAGAAGGGGTTGGAGGCTGTACATGATGCTGTGGGTGAAATCAACATATCGGGTGTGGGGACTACAGGTAGTGGACGTGAGCTGGCGGGGTTGTTCGTAGGTGCGGATGTGGTGAAGAATGAGATAACGGCACATACTGTGGCGGCATTACAGTATGAACCTAACGTACGGACGATAATCGAGATTGGGGGACAGGACTCTAAGATCATCATTGTAAGGAATCGTGTGCCGGTGGATTTCGCCATGAACACAGTATGTGCGGCAGGGACGGGGTCGTTTCTTGACCACCAAGCTAATAGGCTTGGCATCCCTATTGAGGAGTTTGGTGATTATGCGTTGCGGGCGAGGTCACCTGCAAGGATTGCGGGTAGGTGTACAGTGTTTGCCGAATCTGATATGATACATAAGCAGCAACTGGGTTACAAAAAGGAAGACATTATCGCGGGGTTGTGTGAAGCACTTGTACGTAATTTTCTTGCTAATGTAGCCAAAGGTAAGGAGGTGTTGCCACCTGTGTTGTTTCAGGGTGGTGTCGCCAGCAACAAAGGTATGGTGATGGCGTTCCGCAAAATATTGGGGTTGGATGTTATAGTGCCACCATACCATAAGTTTATGGGTGCTATTGGGGTGGCAATACTTGCACGTGATCACATACAGAGTACGGGTGGTAAGACGCAGTTTAAGGGGTTCCGCATATGTGAGGTGGAGCTCGAACGTGACACGTTTATCTGTAAGGACTGTCCCAATGAATGTGAGGTGGTGATGCTTAAAGAAGGTGGCCAGATACTGGCGGTGTGGGGGTCGAGGTGTGGCAAATGGCGTGATAGGTTGGTGAGAGGGGTTACACCAACCACATGTACACGGTGTGTTAGGTAGCTTGACGTTATATATTTAGGTATATATTCAACTGAGGTGCTTTCAGGCGATGAAGGTGTTATTTGCGACTGATTGTTTTTATCCACAGATTATTGGTAGCGCCTATGCTGTGTATAGAATATCACGTGCATTGGCTGCGAAGGGACATAAGGTGATGGTGGTTACCCCAGATGTGGGTGGTGGAGTGTTGCAGGTTGATGATGATAATTATCGTGTTACGTATGTGCATTCGATACCGTTACCATATTTCAGGGAGATAAGGACACCTATCATACCGTTGCCTGTGATGACAAAGGTTAGGATGTTCAACCCCGACATAGTGCATATACATCATCCGTTTGTTGTTGGACATGGTGCGTTGTGGGTGGCACGATGGTACCATATACCGGTGGTGATCACCAACCATCTGCTACCTGAGAGCTTCCTTATGTTTGTGCCAAAAGCTGGTATATTCGATGGTGCAACCCGTTCGGCAATACTTAATAATACCTGGCGTATCATAGTTAATTTCTGCAATCGTGCAGATGTGGTGACAGCACCCACACGTACGGCGGTGGAGTTGCTCAAACTACATGGTGTTAAGAGGGAGGTTATCCCCATATCTAATGGGATAGAGTTCGATAAGTTCAATATTGATCAGAAATGTGACGATTTGAAGCAGAGGTTGAGGTTACCGGATCTACCCATAATCCTGTATGCGGGTAGGTTGAGTGAAGAGAAGCGTGTTGATGTACTTATAAAAGCGATAAAGTACGTGTTGGCCAAAATGGAGGTGCATTTGCTTATCGTGGGTGATGGCCTACATCGTGGGTATTTGGAGCAACTTGTTGCTACACTGAAGCTGGATAAATATGTGACGTTTGCGGGGTTTTTGGATGAACATGACTATGTGCGGGTGTTTAGGTTGGCTTCAGTGTTTGTGATGCCATCACAGTCGGAACTACAGTGTATAGCATGTGTTGAAGCGATGGCGAGCGGGTTGCCACTCGTGGCAGCCAACCAGTATGCATTACGGGAGCTTATCGATGGCAATGGTTATCTTTTTGAACCCGGTAACCCAGTTGATCTGGCAAAAAGGCTTGTAACTATACTTGGTGATAACAGGTTACGTACTGCTATGGGGTGTAAATCACGTATTATGGCGGGTGCACATGATATTGATAAGATTGTCGAGGAGTACGAAACCGTATATGAAAAACTGATCAGGAGGTATACATGCAACCAGCGATATTCCTTATCCATGGCATAACGAAGACACCGGAAGAGTGGCTACCATTGAAGAGGAAGCTCGAAACTGTTGGTGTACACGTGGAGACACCGACGTTGCCGGGACATGGTACCTGTAAACAGGGGTACGGTACGTGTATATTTGATTTCCTCAAAACGGGGTATGAGGATTGGAAGGCTGCTATGTTGCGTGAATATAGGGAGTTTGAGAAAGCATATCCGATGAATCTGGTAGGTGGTGTATCGTTGGGTGCAACTATCGCCTTATATATAGCGGCTGAATGTAACCCACGGGGTGTGGTAACCCTAAATGCGCCTGTTTATGTTACAAGTCCGTTGAGGGTTGGGTCAGCTGCTATGAGTGCAATAAGGAGGTTCCTGCCGTCAAAGGAAGGACGTACGATGTATCATCACGTACCGGTGAATGGGCTTCTGAGTATGAAAGAAGCGCTTAGAGAGATACGGGAGCTGTTGCCGAGGATTGAGATACCCATCCTTATACTGCAGGGGGTGGAAGATGATCTCGTGTTACCCAGGAGTGCAAAGTTTATCCTCACCCACGTACGTAGTTCTTACAAGAAGGTGGGGTGGCTGAAGAACATAGCGCATGGTATAGATTCAGATGAGGGTGCTACGGAGGTGTTTGACCACATAACAAAGATGTTGAAAGAAATCGACCTCCTTTAATGTATGAGGTTGTTCCGTTCGTTATTGGGTATTTGGTGGGCTCGATACCATTTGCATGGATAGTCGCCCGTTGTAAGGGTGTGGATATATTGCGTGTGGGTACGGGTAACCCAGGTGCAGGTAATGTTTACGATAATGTGGGTAAGCTCGAAGGTGTAATTGTCTGGTTACTGGATATGTCAAAAGGTATATTTGTGTGCTGGATAGGTAAACGGTGTGGGTTACCTATACTGCTTATATTTGGGGTTGGTGGGCTATCTGTGTTGGGACATTGTTACCCTGTATGGTTGAAATTTCGTGGCGGTAGGGGGGTGTCGACATTGGGTGGTGTAGTGTTGTTTATCACACCTAAGGTGTTTCCAATAGGGGCGCTTTTCTATTACATTAAAGATAAGATAAAGGTGAGGGTTTTGCGTGAACCGCTTTTGATAGTGTTGCTGTTTGTGATATTGTATTTGTTATATAGACGGGATTTCAGTGATGTGGCATTAGGTTATGTGGTGCTGGCGGTGGCTGTTGTTATCGGCAATATACCACATTTTAAAGCTTTGAGGAAACAGCCGTAAATATATAAGATAAGGGGAGTTGTTGGAGGTTTAGAATGCACCTGAGTTTAAGCTTTCGAAGCGGGGGCCGCATTATTTATTGGTGATGAGGTTACGTAGGTAGATGCTGAGCTTATCGTTGGTACCTTCCTCACCATCGTAGAACATGTTGATGATCGGTACGTTATAGTCTTGGCTTACCTTACGGAAGATTGCGGTTGTCAATGTACCAGGCATACAGGTGAAGGGTGCTACATTTACGACGATGTCGGCACCGTTATCTACTGCGAAGACGATCGCCCTACCTATTGTTAAGACGGCTTCGGTACCACATTCGAATGGCAGATATTGTTCGGTGTAGTGTCTGATCTCTGATACAGTGGGTTCCTCCCTATCTTTGAGTAACTTACGTGCTTGTTTATAGATGTGGGTTTCCATGTGATCCATGAACCAGTTTGTCAACACTGTCTTGAGTGCATCCAGCGGTTTGCCACGTTTGTGGGCACGCAGTTTAGCCGAATAAGCTGTGTAATGGAACCATTCTGATAGTGGTACGAGCCAGGCTTCGCCACCTTCGTTTTCGATGTAGGAGATGACGTTTTCGTTGGAGAATGGGTCACTACGTACGTAGATCTCACCTACTATGCC
>NMUJ01000027.1 GCA_002256535.1 Caldifarciminota bacterium 4484_18 | reverse complement strand
GTGTATAAGTTGCAACCACATGAGTTGGGTGACCTATTTTATGGTCAGGATATCATAATCGCAGGTAGATATAGAGGAAGCGGTGAGGCACAGGTGATACTTAAAGGTACAAAAAGGGGTGAGGAGTTCGTTGTTGAGGAGACATACGAATTTCCGGTTGAGGCAAAAGATTGTGATTTCATACCACTTATATGGGCGAATAAGCGGGTGGCATGGTTGTTGTCAGAAATACGGTTGCATGGTGAAAGTAAGGAGCTGGTGGATGAGATCATCGAGTTGGGTGAACGCTATGGGATTGTCACACCGTATACTTCGTATCTGGTACGTGAGGAGGAACGTAAACGATATGTGTTGGCGACACCTCCACGTGAGTTTATGAAGGCAACCTCAGGCAAACCGGGGTTTGCAATCGCAAAGGGGTTGGGAGCAATGGAACGTGAGGTGGTGGTCGAGGAACCACCTACGGTGACGATCAAAAAGGTAGGTGATAAGGTGTTTTACCTTAAAGATAACATATAGCAATAGGTGAATCCATCATTGTGGTGATCGAAGGTACAGCATATAAAGTGATAACCATGTAACAAGGAGGCAGAAGATGTTTAATAAAATATCGGTTGTGATACTTGCAATGCTATTTATCGGTGTGATGGGACAAAAGTTGATAGCCATAGATATAGAGCATGAAGAAAGTAGACGTGAAAGTATCAGTGAAGCGGTGAAGTTTGCGTTTGGTGACCTCGCCTATATGGACATAAGGATAAGTGGTGCACAGATGAAGGGGCAAACGAGATTCTATTTTGAAGCTTACAATCCACCCGAGTATGGTGGCCATATAGAGAGTGAGCTGCTGTGGCCGTTGGATAACCTATGGACGGGTGCTGAGGTAACTATAGGGGTGAAAGCAACCCCTCACCTGGATATGGCGAGATTGAAATTCGTGTGGCTTACGAAGCTGGACAGAGCTGCTGGTAAGATGGAGGATTCGGACTGGATAGAAAAGGATGTGGAGTATATCAATACCATCTATGATCTGGCGGATGACGGTTCATTAAACGGTAGTGCGACACCACCGTTTACACCATGGTACCACTCGGGTAAGGATATATACTCGACATCGGATACGAGGTTGGATTACGGTAGCTTTTTGGATATAAACTATACGCATAATGTGGTGGCAGGCGATATCATGGGGTTGGGAGTTGTGGGGGGCTGGAGGCGGTTCGCACTTAAATCGTCATCGTGGAATGTTGACCAGGTTGGATATGGACCATACGGACCTGGGTATATGGATCTATCTTACAAGGATACACTTAACTGGAAATGGATGGTAGGGCATGGATGGCGAGTTTGAGTTTCGGATGTAACCCATTATCTAATTGGTGGCTATGGATATACGGTGAATACTTAGATTTGGAGGCTGAAGGTACGATATTTCAGGAACATTACGTGGATGGTGAGCTGATCGATAAAACCGATGAGTTCAAACATACCGTAAACTCTTACGTATGGCATGTGGGGGTGACATTAAGCTGTAGGTTTTAGTATCGGGTTAAGTGATGGGAAGAGCAGGTAGAAAGGGGTTAACCTGCATACTGTGGGTGTTGGCAATCTGGGTATATTCCTATGGGCGGCTGTGGGTGAGGTGGCTGAACACATGGGTATGTTCGATTTGGCCAGCTGGCAGATGTGGCCACTGTTGGGGGTTACAATTTTTATCACGTTGGTGTTAAGCTTAGGACACTATATACCCGTGGGAATGAGGTTTGCGATGGCTACATTTGCTGCGATATGGGGGTTACATTTTGTGATGATCAACGAGTACGAGTTTATGGGCCGTACATCATGGATAACGTATCCAAGTTGCGCAATATTTCTGTTGTTAGCGATTGTGTTCGGCTACAGGATGACACGTACACGTAGGGAGGATGAAAATATGGGATATGCGTTGGCGTTGTTGCTTACTGCATGGACGGTACTCGAATACCTATGGGGATGGCGCATAGTACCAGGACCGTGGATGTTGAAGTGATGCGCTTAGGTTACTTTCATTAGTCCGTCGGTCCAGATATCGCATATTTTAAAGAACGGCGTGCTTACAGTTGACGATGGATGTGGTTCCCTAACTTTACTAAAAAGAAAGGAGGTAAGATGCCCACGTATGTGTTGATGACCAAACTAACACCTGAAATAACCCAACGTATGAAGGAACGTGCCACTATAGGGGAGGAATGGCGTAAGAAGGTGAAGGAACTCTGCCCCGAGGTGAAATTCATCTGCCACTATGCATTGCTTGGACCGTACGATTTTCTGGATATCTACGAAGCGCCCAACGAAGAAGTAGCTGCTAAGGTATCGATGGTCAGCCTCGCTATGGGGGCACTAAAAGCTGAGAGCTGGACCGCCATCCCTTACAGGCGGTTTGTTGAGCTCACGAAAGAGCTGTAAAGGGTAAGGTAAGGTGAAAAAATTAACCGTCGCACGTGCACGTAAGCTTATCGTCGAACGTCCCGTCGTCGTACATAAGGATGAAACACTACCTGAGCTTGTACTCGCTATAACAACGGATCCCAAAACACGTTCAATCTATGTAGTAGATGACGATGAACGGCTCATAGGTATGGTCACCATACACGATATTATAAACGTGGCTTTTCCAACCCTTGCAACCCTCGATACGCTCGGCTATCGTACATCTAAACTGTTATCTGTGAAGACCGCAGAAGATATGGTCACCGGTACGCTAATCTATGCAAAAGATGATGAACCATTGGAAGACGTACTACGGCGGATGATAGATCATAATATCGAGGAACTACCTGTAGTTGATGACAACCTCCATGTGATAGGTGAGATTAACCTGCTCGAGATGCTCATAGTGTGGTTGGAAAAGCTGGTAACGAAGGGGCTCAAAGAATAGACCACCTTGCGAGTGTAACTTAAACGTTGAACAAAATTTAAATTAATTGACTTTTCATCGGGATTTCTCATTTTAATCACAACGGTTGATCATGAACGAACTCCTTGCAATAGGTATTCTCATCGTAATCGGTGTGATAGGGGCAAAGCTTATCAACAAGCTCAGGCTACCATCAGTGGTGGGGTGGCTCATTATAGGTGCAATCTTGGGTCAATCTGGGTTAAAATTGTTCACACCCGACTTCTTAGAAAGAGTGGGGTTCATCTCCGATATTACGCTTGGACTGATCGGTTTCATCATTGGGGTTGAGATTACGGTAGCTACACTTAGGCGGTTGGGTGGTGGCATAATTTCGGTAATACTTGCTCAATTGTTTGGTGCATTCATCCTGGTTTTCATCGGTGTATGGTTATTAACCCATGATATAGCGTTAGCTTTGTTGTTTGGTGCACTTGCACCCGCATCCGCACCTGCTGGTACCGTAGCGGTATTACAGGAGTATAAAGCTGATGGCCCATTAACTAAAGCCTTACTCATAGTTGTTGGGGTTGATGATGCACTCGCAATAATGATATACGTGTTTGCTGCTTCATACGCTAAGGTATTGGTAGGTAATATACATCTCTCGGTAGCTGGTATGATTGGTAAGCCACTGCTTGAAATACTGCTCGCAGTCGGTATCGGTGGTACGCTCGGCTGGTTGTTGGGATTCTCTACCCAAAAGATAGGTGCACCTGAAACCCTTCTACCTGTTAGTATAGGGGTGATACTCATCTGTGTTGGGTTATCTAAATTGCTACATTTCTCGTTACAAATATTTATACTGCCATTTTATGTATGTTTCTTTGCATTAGCGGGTGCACATCTTGACTTTTCGTTACTACTTAAAATAGGTCTACTCGGTATGATCTACATAGTATGTAGGAGCAGCGGCAAGATAGGTGGCGCATGGTTAAGTGCAACCATCGGCAAACAGCCACCCACTATCCGAAAATACCTGGGGTTGGGTATACTATCTCAAGCTGGTGTAGCGGTAGGTTTAGCCTACCTCGTAAATCGTGAGTTTGTACCACTCGGCCCCAGTGGGGTGAGGATCTCCTCTATTATACTAACCATCATAGCTGCAACCACCATCGTGTTCGAAATCATCGGCCCCATATGTACGAAAATTGCGATCACAAAAGCTGGCGAACTACATAAGAAATAAACATACGTGTAAGTTGACAAATCTCTTTGTCCTATAGAGTTTATAGGTTAGCTTATGTTACTACTACACTTGGCGATCATCATTATCTTGGCAAAAGTG
Source organism: Caldifarciminota bacterium 4484_18 (assembly GCA_002256535.1). Classification (GTDB taxonomy): domain Bacteria; phylum Hydrothermota; class UBA3073; order NMUJ01; family NMUJ01; genus NMUJ01. The sequence goes on along the minus strand of NMUJ01000027.1, from coordinate 12,794 downwards.
TTTGCGCTCTTATCCACCCGCATACGGGTGCCACCAATCATTGGTATGATAGTCACTGGCTTGATACTGGGGCCCACTCTTATCGGGTTTATGGAGAGTGATGAAGTCATCCATGCACTTGCGATCATCGGGGTCAATATTCTATTATTCATAGCGGGGTTGGAAACTGACATTTCTCTGCTACGTAAACAGAAGGTTACCTCTATGTTTGTCGCAATAGGTGGTGTAATGTTACCGTTTATCGGTGGCTTCATACTTAGTATGATATCCCACCTATTGCTTGTACAAGGGCTCATAGTTGGTACGATACTCACTGCCACAAGTGTCAGCATAACTGTTGCTGTGCTGCATGGGGTGGGTAAACTGCGATCAGTCGAAGGTACCATCATCTTAAGTGCTGCCGTGCTTGATGATATCATAGGTGTATTATTGCTTACATTTATATTTGCGGTTGCGGGCGTACAAACGAGTATCGCCATTACGGTGATCAAGTTATTCGCTTACCTTATTGTAGCCAGCTTAATCGGTTATTTTCTACTTCCACCACTTATGTATTGGGTTGAGAGATCACATCTCCCCTATATAGAAATAGCCGTTAGTCTATCTCTCGCATTCATATATGCATGGTCGGCACACTCGGTGGGTATAGCTTCGATCACAGGTGCATATCTTGCGGGATTATTTCTGGCACGTACGAGGTTACAACGTAGGATAGCCACCGGTATGGAAACCTTCTCTGAAGTGATGTTTGGCCCCATATTCTACGTAAATGTGGGATTAGAAGCCAACCTACGTCATTTGGTTATTAACCCAACCTTTGTACTATCATTTGTGCTGCTTGCTATATTGCTAAAAATGTTTGGCGCTATGGGGGGTGCGAAGTTGGCCAAACTCGATACCCGCACATCGCTCAAGATAGGTGTGGGTATGACACCACGTGGTGAGGTCGCCCTTATTGTTGGTACACTTGCTCTATCATATGGATATATAGGGCCATCGTTGTTTAACGCCACAGTGGTTATGGTACTTGTCACCGCAGTGTTTGCACCACTGCTACTCTACAGGTTATATGGGGGAGCACACTCACGGTCGTATTAAATTGTTTAACCCGCAAACAGTACCATTGCAGTAAGTGCCAGTATTATTGCAATACCCTGCTTTATTGTGATAAATTCCTTGAGTATGAGAAGGCTAAGTATTACCGTAACTATGGGATATAATGCAGTCATTGTCACCACAATCGATGCTTTGCCTTTGGCGATCGAATATAGAAAAGATATCGTACCTAATGTACCAATTATACCTGTGGCTATTGCAAGTGTTACTCCTTTCGTATGGAGTTCGGGTCTAAAACCTATTGTAGCTAATACCACAATGGTCACCAGTATGCTACCAACAGTCTGGAATACTAACACACTTAGAGGATCAATATAGCGGGTGGCAACCTTTGGTAGAAACCCCCATATACCCCACAGTAGCAACGTGAGCAACCCGAAAATAAACCAATTACCCATTTTCATAAGATAGATGAACAATCGCCTATACTAAAAAGGGAGCTCCGGCGACGATCCGTACGCACAGGAAGCGCCCCACAGACGAGGCTAACACTTACCTGCGAGTCGACGTGGAGGGTAAAACCAACCCCACCGTCGCCACCGGAGCTCCATTATTAAAATAACCTTATTAATTTCGATGTCAACCCCACATCTGCAATAGATAAGCTTGACAATTTTAGACTTACCTTATTATATTAAATATGTTTAATTATGAGGGGTAAAGGTAAGCTGACGTCGAGTTTGGAGGATTATCTCGAGGCGATCTGGTTATTATCGCGCGAATCGAAGGTAGTTCGTGTACGTGATGTTGCACGTCGTTTGGGGGTTACGCCAGCTTCTGTTGTGAATGCTGTGAAAATGCTTGTACGTCGCGGGTTGGTTGAGCATGAGCCTTATGGTTATATAAGTTTAACTGATAAAGGTATGGAACGAGCCACACAGATTTATGAACGTCACACAATTCTTACGCGTTTCTTTCGCGATATACTGGGACTTGACTCCAACTCCGCTGAACGGACGGCTTGCATACTTGAGCATCACATAAGTGAGAAGGCGTTAGCTCGGTTGGTTAAGTTCCTTGAATTTGTCGAAGAGTGTCCAGATGTCACTCCTTACTGGTTAAAAGGTCTCCATCATTACCTGGAGACAGGTAAACGTTCGGTAATCTGTCCACTCAGAGTAAAACAGAGATGATGGTACGTATACCATTAGTAAACGCGTATCCTGGTGAACCCTGTCGTGTCGTCCAGATACAGGGTGGACGTGGCTTAATTCGTAGGTTGTACGCACTTGGTATTCGTGAAGGTAAGGTTATACGCAAATTGACCACACAGTTTATGCGTGGCCCAGTGGTGCTCGATATCGGTGGTGCTCAAGTAGCGATAGGGTTTGGTATGGCAAGCAAGATCATTGTCGAGGTTGATCGATGAGAATCTTACTTATGGGAAGCCCCAATGTAGGTAAAAGTGTGATCTTTACGCGACTTACTGGGGTTAATGTCATTACCTCCAACTACCCCGGTACTACTGTTGAATACACAAAAGGTACGATGCGATACAGAGGTGAACGTGTAGAGGTTGTCGATGCCCCAGGTACCTATAGTTTAGATCCTACCTCACGTGCTGAGGAGGTAGCTGTTGCTATGGTTGAAGAAGCTGATCTCATCATAAATGTGGCCGATGCCACCAACCTCGAGCGTAGCCTCAACCTAACGCTTGATCTCATCAGGATAGGTAAACCATTGATCATCGCACTCAACTTATGGGATGAAGCTAAGCATAAGGGGGTAAAGATAGACGTGAAACAACTGGAAGAGCTATTAGGTGTACCCTGTATCCCAACATGTGCAATCACCGGTGAAGGCATAAAGGAGCTTGTTTCGAGGTTAGATGAAGCCTGCCCGTCTGAATTCACATATCAGGATAAATGGGAAACCATTGGCCAAATTGTGAGCCAGGTCCAACAGGTTACACATCGTCATCACACTGTATGGGAGCGGCTTGCTGATGCCTCTGTAAGACCATTCACCGGTATACCCATAGCGTTGATTGTACTGTACCTTAGTTTTAGACTCATCCGCTTTATAGGTGAAGGTCTAATCGGCTTAATCTTTGATCCATTATTCGAACATCTCTGGGCACCATTAATGCTCAAGCTTTCGGCTTTGCTCGGGGGATCGGGTCTCCTACACGGGATATTAATCGGAGAGCTTATCGACGGAAATATAGAATTCATGGAATCGATGGGCTTACTCACCACCGGTTTGTATGTACCATTTGCTGCTGTGTTACCTTATATTTTTGCGTTTTACCTCATATTGTCGTTGTTGGAGGATTCTGGGTACTTGCCAAGACTTGCAGTGTTGGTGGATACCTTCATGCATCGACTCGGCCTACATGGGCTCGGAATAATACCGATGCTGTTGGGATTGGGTTGTAATGTACCAGGATCATTATCTACACGTATACTTGAGACACGACGTGAACGCTTCATAGCTGCCACTATTATGGCGATAGCTGTGCCATGTATGGCACAGATTGCGATGATAGCTGGGCTTGTAGGTAAGTACGGTGCTAAAGGGCTGGGCACTGTCTTCGGTACACTGTTTATCATATGGGTTGGATTGGGTATCCTATTGAACCGTATCCTTAAAGGTGAAAGTCCCGAAATATTTGTGGATATACCACCATATCGCCCACCCTACATGAAGACAGTAGCTAAGAAGATATGGATGCGTGTTAAATGGTTCCTCAAAGAAGCGGTACCATTCGTGTTGCTTGGTGTCTTCATTGTCAACGTACTATATACGTTGGGTATAATCCAAATTATGGGTAAACTCGCTGCCCCTATAGTTACTGGGTTGTTTGGGTTACCCCAGGAGACAGTAGGTGCCCTACTTATCGGATTCCTTCGTAAAGACGTAGCAGTTGGTATGCTCGTGCCACTGGGGTTGACCCTACGACAGCTAATCATCGCCTCAGTGATACTCGCTATATACTTTCCATGTGTAGCTACATTTACAACGCTCGCAAAGGAGCTTGGGCTTAAAGATATGCTCAAATCCGTTGCTATAATGATCACACTTACCATCATCGTGGGTACACTCCTTAACTTAGTTCTACCAAGATAAACATCAAAGTAGAAATCAACCATTGACACACCACACACTCCAATTAAATTATGGTGAATTTTGGTGAATATTGGTGAAGATGTATTGTGGTAAGGAGGTTTATCGGGTTGAAGGTGCTGGGCGTGTCTTCTTACCGGCGAAGTTTCGTATAAAGGTTGATGAGGGTAAGGTTATAGTGACACGTGGGTTTGAGGAGTGTTTATTAGTTTATCCCCTATCTGAGTGGCGTAATCTTGAATCCAAGCTCCATTCGTTGCCATTCACCGATGCACGTGCGAGGTATCTCTTACGTTGGTTTGTCGGCAATGCTGAAATTGTGGAGATTGACAAACAAGGTCGCATAAGGATACCGCGGCATCTACTTGATTATGCGCATCTTGAAACCGAGGTACTCATCATAGGTTTGCTCAACAAGATTGAGCTCTGGAATCCTCACAAGTATGAGGAATATGAGAGGATGATGGAATCCAAAGTTGACGAACGTGACCTCAAGGAGCTCGGGATATGAGAGTAAGGCTTACCAGTACAAATGGATACGTTTATTTCAAGTTAAGTGGCACCTTACGTAAAGAGGATTACCCCAAGTTACGTCAAGTCATCCAAAACTTTCTCTCACAAGATACACGCAAAATCATACTGGATCTCAATGCAGTTCATCACCTTCATTACATATGGGCCACATATTTAGACGAACTCTACAATTACGCCAAAAGTTTGGGCTACGAGCTACAACTCCATTGCCGTAATGGTTATCTTATCAACATATTGAGGTTCGGCGGCTATGTCCACCCCATTTATCCATAAACCAGTCATGGTAGCTGAGGTCATTCACTACCTTAATCCTGCTCCTGGCAAAGTTTTCGTTGATGCCACAGTAGGTGGTGGTGGCCATAGTTATCATCTTCTACAGGTAGAACCAAACATACGACTTTATGCAATCGATTGTGACTCTACTTCACTACAAGTAGCGATACGTAATCTATCTGCCTGGCGTGATAGGATAAACTTCATACACGCAAATTTTGTCTCCCTTCATCAACTGGTTACGGAATCGGTTGATGGTATCCTCTTTGATCTCGGTTTATCATCGCTTCAACTGGAGGATCCCCAACGTGGGTTCAGCTTCCGTCATGATGGGCCTCTTGATATGCGGTTTGACACATCGGTACCTTTCACTGCATATAACCTTATAACCCAATCTTCTTATTGGAAGCTCGCCCAAATTATCAAGCAATACGGTGAGGAACGTTACGCCAATGTTATAGCCAAAATTATCAGGCAACGCAGACCAGAGACCACATCCGAACTCTATACCGCCATCATAGATGCGTTACCACAGAACTATCGTAACAAATCGAAAGTAGCTGCCAGAGTCTTTCAAGCTTTACGGATAAACGGCTGGTTATACTATCCTATCACTCGTTGGAAGATCGTATTGTGAAGCATTTCTTTAAAAGTTGCAATTCAATCAAAATCTTAACCCCTAAACCGATCGTACCATCTGCAACCGAAATAGCCGATAACCCACGTGCAAGGAGTGCCAAACTTCGTGCTGCTGAAAAACTGTGATATGGAACGCATAATAAGCTGGTTCATACTCTTGGGGTTGGTGGTACTTCTTTACCTACACATTGGGCATCAGATCGTACGTTACACGTATCTCATAGAGGTACGTGAGAAGCTACTCCTTAAATTGCAATCCGAATACGATAGCTTACGTGCAGAATATGAATATCGCATCTCACCCACTTCTATACAGAAATGGGTAACCATACACAACTTTCGTGTCCCACACATCGATGAGCGTTCCTATATAGTGATTATAGATGGAGACTAAACTCAAATTACTGCAAATACCGGTGATGTTGATTTTTGGCTTCTTCGTCACTAAGCTCGTAACACTACAGATCCTACATTATGACGAAACTTCACATACATACTCGTTTGGATAGAAACCTGCGCTTGCTTGCAATATCAAATCATAACCACCGCATATATCCAACGTACGAGCTGACCTGTCACATCACGGGTATAGCCAACATCTACAACGAAGGGCTTGCAGGTCTCGAGTATCAATTTGATTCACTACTGCGTGGCCATCCTTACCAAAGAACTTACATTGTTTCAGACGCTGGTAGGTTATATCCTGACCCAAAAGCTAACCTCACCACCCTCACTTTTACACCCTCAGTGGTATTAACCATAGATTTGGATCTACAGCACATTCTTGAGGATGAGCTCATCCGTCGGGTGCACGAAACTTACGCCCTACGTGGTTGGGGTATCATCCTTGACCCATGTACCGGCGAAATACTTGCCATGGCGGTCTACCCACAAGATGGCCACCATAACCCTATCATACAGGAACAATGGGAACCTGGTTCCGTCTTTAAGCTTGTACCACTTGTTGCATACTTAGAGCATTATGATGTGGACTGCGACTCAACTTTCATAACTTGTGATACCGTATGTATTGGTGATAAAACTTTTAAAGATCCCATCCATCATCCACCATATACGTTTAAAGAGGTAGTCTGGCACTCCAGTAATGTAGGGTTCATCAAGATGGGCTGTTCACTCGATCCATATATTCTCTATTTGGGAGCTAAAAAGTTGGGTTTCGGCACTCCCACTGGTATTGAGTTTCCGGCGGAAGCTCATGGCTATATACCACATCCATCCCAAATGACCCCCGTAGATATTGCCACTTTCTCTTTTGGTCAAGGTGTAAGTGTCACCACGTTGCAGCTTGCGTTAGCTTATGCTGCCATAGCGAATGGTGGTTACTTGTTGCAACCCACACTTATACGTGGGGTCATCAAAAATGGTCAACTATATCTCCTACATAAACCCACCATCATACGACAGGTTACCACCCCTGAAATAGTATCAAAAGTGACAACCCTACTCGAGGGAGTATTCGACTACGGTACCGCAAGATGTGCTAAGATACCTGGCCTACGTATTGCAGGTAAGACCGGTACTGCCGAGAAGCCGATCCCCGGTGGTTATGCAAAAGAGTGTAAAATCTTAACGTTAGCTGCATTTTTGCCATTACCTGAACCTGAGCTTGTGATAGTTATTTCACTTGACGAAGCCAAGGTAGGGCAATTTGCTGGCACCATTCTTGCACCCCTTTTGAGACGCATAATTTTACGTATATTAAGTTTAGAGGGTTATCGCCATTTATGGAGGCAGCATGCGGTTGAACCAGCTATTGCCCAAGGTGAATAGCAATATTAAGATAACAGGTATTGCATATCGACATACTTCTGTGAAACCCGGTTATATGTTCGTCACGTGGTGTGGTAGGTCAGTAAACGGCCACCCTTACATACACGAAGCACTCAAACGGGGTGCAAGTTTCGTCATCTGTGAGAAAACCCTATCACCCAATATCCCACATCTGAAGGTACACGATGCACGTCGCATGTTGGCCGAGGTATCACGTAGGTTCTATGGCTACCCTGACAGGAAGCTCAACATCGTCGGTATAACGGGTACCAATGGTAAAACAACAACCGTGTTGCTACTTCATCATATACTTAAGAAGTATCTTCGCACTCACTCGTATTGCATCGTGTACATGGGGTGGAATTTCGTGCTACTGGTTTCACATATTTGGGACGAGATCACCTCGATTTCCACTCAACGATCGAAAATTATATGCGTGCAAAAGCTCGTCTGTTTGTAAACCTACCTCGTACCGCTATAGCTGCTTTGAATTTTGACGATCCCACAGGAAGGTTCTTCTCTGAGATAACCGATGCGAGAACCATAAGTTACGGTTACGGCCTGCACAGGTTGCCGATGATACGTGGTATAATACGGAGAATCGATCTCCACGGTATGGAGTGCGAAATCAATGGCCACTGTTTTAACACCACACTCGTAGGTACACATAATCTTTACAATATGTTACTCGCTTATTCTATTGCTTATGCGTTATCGATACCCGTACCTCATATTATTGAAGCGTTTACGGATTTCCCCGGTGTACCGGGTAGATGGGAACGTATCCAAAATGTCATTATCGACTATGCACACACGCCGGGCTCGATGGCTTTGGTGCTATCACTTGCGAGAAGATTGGCAACTGGTAACCTCATAGTAGTGTTCGGTGCAGGTGGCGATCGTGACCCCGGTAAGCGCCGTCCGATGGGTGAAATCGCCGCCCGCTACGCAGATTTCGTGATAATAACCAACGACAACCCACGTAACGAAGATCCCATGCAGATAGCGCATGAAATAGAAACTGGTGTATCCAATACCCCACACTTGATAATCCTCGATCGCCGTAAAGCGATCGATAAAGCCATAGATATGGCAGGTGAAGGTGATCTCGTTTTGGTACTTGGTAAGGGGCATGAACGCTACCAGATTATAGGGGATAGACGGGTACCATTTAGTGATAAAGAGGTAGTACTTGAATGTTTATCTCGGAGGCATAATGTTGTACCACCTTCTATATCCGCTACGTGAGCTATTCTTTCCTTTCAATCTGTTCCGTTACATCACGTTTCGTTCCGCTTATGCGGCATTCACTGCATTCATCATCGTACTGATATGGATGCCACATTTTGTTAGATTTTTACGTGCACATAATTGGGTAGCAGGTGTACGTGAACCCAGCCTACCGCGGGTAAGCGAAAAAGTAGGTACCCCATTAGGTGGCGGTATATTGATATTGATTGCTGTCGTGATAGCTACACTGCTATGGGCTAACCTCAAGGAACCTTATGTGTGGTTGGCATTAGGTACCACACTTGCGTTAGGAGGATTAGGGTTTTATGACGATTATCGTAAAACACGCTCATCGACAGATGTGAGACCACGTACTAAGCTAATATTTCCGTTTGTGGTTGGTATGGTGCTTGCATTTGTAGCAACTTATTTCCCCCAAAATCCATACTTTACGTATAAAACGAGTGTGCTGTTTTTGAAAGATGTTTACTTGAATTTTGGCATCTTCTACATCATCTTTGTGGGTATTGTGATAACAGCTACGTCGAATGCGGTTAACCTTACCGATGGTATCGACGGGTTAAGTAGCGGTATCATGACACAGGTAGCCACCGTCTATGCTGTGCTGGCATATATTGTAGGGAATGTGAAATTATCACAATATCTTAACCTCATATACATACCAGGTGGGGGTGAACTCACCATATTTTTGGCCAGTATGGCAGGTGCAAGCTTGGGCTTCCTCTGGTACAATATGCATCCAGCTCACATCTTTATGGGAGATACGGGGGCAATGTCACTTGGTGGTGCAATAGGTGCGGTAGCTGTGCTTATCAAGCAGGAGATTTTGCTCATCCTTGTGGGTGGTATATTCGTTATCGAGGCACTATCGGTCATCCTTCAGGTGATATCATTCAAACTGCGTGGTAAACGCATATTTCGGATGACACCGCTGCATCATCATTTCGAGAAGCTGGGCTGGCCCGAAACCCACATAATGATAAGGTTTTGGATAGCCAACATTATCCTGGGTATTTTGGCGCTCAGTACGCTGAAAATTAGATGAAAGCCAGTGTGTTAGGCGCGGGTCGAAGCGGCCAATCAGTAGCCAAGTTGCTAATAGGCAGAGGATATAGGGTGCTGTTAAGTGATATTGTGGCTAAAAGGTTACAGCTACCTGGGGTTGAGTTTGATTTAGGACATACGGAAAGGGTACTCGATACGGATCTCATAGTGTTGAGCCCCGGTATTCCCACTAGTTTACCTATTTTACAGCGTGCACGTGAACGTGGTATCCCTATATATGGTGAGCTTGAGGTTAGCAGCTGGTTCCTACCTGCTGATACCAAGATAATAGCTATAACAGGTACTAATGGCAAAACTACCACAGCGTATTTAACATATGGGGTTATGAAAGCTGCTGAATGTCCTGTAGTTATCGCAGGTAATATGGGGATACCGCTGAGTGAACGTATCAACGATGTTAAAGCAGGGGATTACCTTGTGCTCGAGGTAAGTAGCTTTCAACTCGAAACAATAGATAAATTCCGTCCCCACATAGGGGTATGGCTTAACTTTGTACCTGAACATTTGGACCGCTATCGTGATGTGCTGGGCTACTGGAAAGCAAAGGCACGCTTATTCATGAACCAAACATCTACCGATTTCGCCATACTCAATAAGGATGTGGAATCGTATGCAACCCTTAACACCGATGCACAGAAGCTATATCTACATGATATACATTATATACATTACAAGGATGGCACAATTTACTATGGAGGGAAACCGATACTATCCAATATACACGCACCTCCATATATGATGGAGAACCTTCTCGCTGTTACGAGTATAGCTTCAATAATTAGGTTGGATCACTCATTGATCAAACATGTATTTAGGTGAGGTTTATCAACAACTCGATGTGTACCAATCCAACCGCTTTCGTTAAAACCCTCGAAAGTATAAATAGTCCAGTCATATTAATTGCTGGTGGTAAGAACAAGTTGAGCTCGCGGAGCCCGGTGATGTTGTGTTGCTATCACCAGGGTTTGCGAGTTTCGATATGTTTCGCGATTTCGCACATAGGGGTGAAGTATTTCGTGATGCGGTACATAAGATAAAGTCCGCTATGCAAGATGCTCGATAAACGTACGTTATTACTGCTTACAGTGGCTGTGCTTATATTGCTGGGTATACTTATGAGCTTATCTGCAAGCTTGGTGTTACCTACCGCATCTGGTGTACGAAGAAGTTATGCGCGATTCAAGTGGCACCTTTTTTGTATAACAATCGGTGCAATGTTGGGAGTGATGGTAGCACGTATTAACCCTAACTTTTGGCGGTCTGCACTCAAACCGCTATTGGGTATCACGTTGCTACTGCTCATATATGTGCTGATAGCACCACCTATTGGTGGGGTACATAGATGGATAAAGTTAGGTCCGCTACATTTCCAACCATCACGGTTGGCTTCCTTCACGTTAGTCTTGTACATTGCGAATTATATCGAACGTAAAAAGTCTGTGTTGGGCGAGTTCAAACACGGTACGTTACCACTACTACTTATGGTTAGTACAATTTTGGTACTCATATTGCTTGAACCTTCTTACGGGCTATTAACTGTGATGTCAGTCACGGTATTGCTGTTGTTCATACTGGGGGGTGTGCCGTTTAAATATATAGGATGTGGTATGGTTGTGGCTATACCATTGGCTGTATTCCAATTTTTACGCACCCCATACGCGGTGGATAGGTTTAAACAATACATGAAATCACCTCCAGCACAGATAATGAATGCAGTTGCTGGAATATCATCCGGTGGCATATGGGGTAAGGGTATAGGTGGTGGCGAGATAAAGCTTTCACACATACCGGCTGCACATACGGATTGCGTATTTGCAGTGATTGGTGAGGAAATGGGCCTACTCGGTACGGTGTTGGTGCTGACAATGTTTACTGTATTTTATATGTTGGTATTGAAAATAGCGAGAGAGCAACCTGATCTTTTCAACCAATTGCTGGTTACGGGATTGGGTACACTTATATATCTGGAAGCGATGTTACATGTGGCGATTAACCTGGGGTTTATACCTACAACGGGGTTGATGTTACCGTTTGTTAGCATGGGAGGTAGTGCGAACGTACTTTTTCTGATAGGGGTAGGTATAATTTGGAGGTTAAGTCGACCAGAATCATGAAAGTGGTAATAGCTACAGGTGGTACAGGTGGCCATATTTTCTTGGGTAAAACTATTGGTGATATGCTCAAAAGCAAAGGGGTTGAAGTTGTCTACATTACAACAAGTAAGGGATTGGGTACACAATTGCTATCAACTGAACGCACTTATGTTTATAGGTTTTATGGTATCACGTGCATACGTGATGTGGTGAAGGCGCTATCAGTGTTTGTACCCACATTCATACATATTTTACGGATATATAAAGTTGAATATCCATCTTTAGTCATCGGTACGGGTAGCTATCCATCTTTTGTACCGATATTGGTGGCGGTGACGTTATCTATACCCACGGTGATGTATGAAGTAGATACCGTACCAGGTAGGGTGACAAAGTTGCTTTGTCGGTACATAGATAAGATGCTACTTGCGTTCCCAGAAGCCCGTGATAGGTTAGGGGTTGGTGAGGTAATCGGCATACCACTACGTAGGTCGATATTGAAGCTTCACCGTAACTGTAAATTAACGGACAAACCACATATATTGGTGATGGGTGGCTCACAGGGTGCGAAACGGCTAACCCAACTTGGTATAAAGTTAGCGCAGAGCCTACCAGAGTACGATTTCACCATAATCACAGGTACACGCATATGGGATAAGGTTAGTGATGTAAGGCTACCCAATCTACAGCTTATACCGTTCACCACAGATATGGCAAGCATATATTCAAATACACAGCTGGTGATCGCACGTGCGGGTGCGTTGTCATTGGCTGAATTCTCGTATCTTGGTATCCCAGCAATATTGATACCATTTCCATACGCTACACAAGATCACCAGTACTATAATGCATTGCATTTCAATGAAGGGGCTATAATTTTGCGTGAATCTGAAGCTACAGTCGATAAGCTTATGGATGCGATTCGTTACCTGCTGGCGGATGTATCTACCTACCAGCAAAAATGTA
>NMUJ01000001.1 GCA_002256535.1 Caldifarciminota bacterium 4484_18 | reverse complement strand
CTCTTCCTCTTTCGCCTTCTCCCATATAGCCTCCATCTCCTCCAGTGCCATATTGGGATTATCCTTAAGCTTATCGAGCACTTTCTGGAACCTTCTCTTAAACTTACACACCGCAGCTTTGAGTGCAGTTTCGGGGTCCAACCCCAGGAAATTACCAAGATGTGCTACTGCAAATAGTAGATCACCATACTCCTCACGTTGCTTATCAGCGCTCGCATGCTGTAACTCTTCTAATTCCTCTTTTATCTTCTCTATCACACCCTCTACGTTGTGCCAATCAAATCCTTTCTTTGACGCCTTACGTTGTACAAATGCGGCCAACGCCAGTGCTGGTAAGTCGGGTAACTCCTCCAAAAGCGGTTTGCCTTTCACACGTTCCCATAGTTTCAACACCTCCTCGGGGGTTGCAACCTTCTCATCACCAAATACATGTGGATGTCGGTGTATGAGCTTAGCCTGTAGACGCTTAATGAGCTCTACTATATCTATATTAGCTGCAAGTGCTGTCATCACCACTAACAATAGTATATCGCCGAGCTCCTCCTCCATTTTATCCTTATCACCAAGGCTACCCCATAGTTCATAGACTTCTTCAAAAAACAGTGGTGTTAAGGTTGACGGTGTCTGCTTGCTATCCCATGGACATTCCTTGCGTAACCGTTTAATGATATCGACCAGCTTATCAAATTCCTGCATGTGTCAAAAATATACAATTTATACTATTGACAAGCATCATTATCTCGTATTTTTAAACAATGCGTGTAGTCAATACATAAAGAGGTCAAACGATAATTGGGCCCGTAGCTCAACAGGCAGAGCACCGGACTCCAAATCCGGGGGCTGGGGGTTCAAGTCCTCCCGGGCCTGCTTATTTTTATGATGTGGCGTAAAGTAAGACAGTTTATACACGAAGCAGCAGAGGAGTTACGTAAAATGACATGGTCACCATGGCAAGAGCTGTGGGTGACTACATGGATTGTAATATTTTTTGTCTTAATTGTGGGTATATATCTTGTTTTTGTGGATCGCATCTTTGCCCTATTTATTACCCGATTAGTGAGGTAACATGAAACGCTGGTATCTCGTACGTGTACGTTCGGGCGCCGAAAAACGTATAGCTAAGATTATCCAAGAAGAGGCTGCAGCACGTAATCTTGTGGGTAAGATTGAAACTATATTCATCCCACATCGTATTGTAACTGTATTTACTGACAAAGGTAAAAGCCAAACCAGCAAGAAGCTATTCCCTGGTTATGTAGCCCTGTACATGGAGTTGGACGATAAAGTGCGTGAGATGTTGAACTCAATCCGCGGCATCCTCTATACACCAGGTAGAGGGCGTGAACCTTATCCGTTGAGTGACGAAGAAGCTAACCGGTTGTTAGAATTTAAGAAAGCTGAAGAGGAACGTGTTGTCGAGGTACCATTCCAGAAAGGTGATACCTTAAGGATTGTAGATGGACCGTTTGTCGATTTCACTGGTGTGGTGGAGGAGGTTTACCCTGAAAAAGGAAGGGTTAAATTACTTGTCACAATACTTGGTAGGCAAACACCGGTGGAGTTAAGCTTCCACCAAGTTGAACCTTTATAAGGAGGAACAGATGGCACGCAGGAAGAAAGTTGTCACTAAAGTTAAACTCTATCTGAAGGCGGGTGAAGCTACACCGGGACCACCAGTAGGTACTACACTTGGTACGTATGGTATAAACCTTGGTAAGTTCGTCCAAGAATACAATGCGAAGACGAGGGATCAGGCAGGCAACATCATCCCTGTGATCATCACAATATACGAGGATAAGAGTTTCGAGCTCGAATTTCGTAAACCGCCAACTTCTTTCCTTCTGAAGAAAGCCGCCAATATTGTCAAAGGGGCAGCTCAACCTGGTCGTGAAACGGTTGCCAAAATCCCTTACGAAAAGGTGGTCGAGATTGCCAAGTATAAGCTGGATGAACTTAACACCGACGACCTCGATAAAGCTGTCAAGATCGTAATGGGTACCGCACGTTCGATGGGTATAGAGGTGGAGGAAAGATGAAGCGTTCCAAACGTATGCGCGCTATATTGGAGAAGGTTGACACTACGAAGGAGTACTCACTACGTGAAGCGATCAAGATACTGAAAGAAGTAGCATGCACCAAATTTGACGAAACTGTAGAGGTCGCCTTCCACATGGGATTGGACCCGAGACGTTCTGATCAAATGGTACGCGGTAGTGTAGTACTACCTCATGGTACTGGCAAGACCAAACGTGTGCTGGTATTGACCAAAAGTGCAGTCGATGAAGCTAAAGAAGCGGGTGCCGATTACGTAGGGAGTGATGAATACATTGAGAAGATCCAAAAGGGATGGCTCGAATTTGATGCAGTCGTGGCTACACCTGAAGTTATGAAAGACGTAGCTAAACTGGGTAGGATACTGGGGCCAAGGGGGTTGATGCCAAGCCCCAAAACCGGTACGGTTACCAACAATCCAGCTGACGTTATACGAGAGCTCAAAAAGGGAAGAGTAGACTTCAAGCTCAGCCGTACTGGTGATATACACGTACCTGTAGGTAAGATGTCCTTCACAGAAGATGCACTTTACGAAAATATCCTCGAGTTGGTACAAGCATTACTCGATGCAAAACCTGCCGGCGCCAAGGGGTCCTACATACAATCGATGCATATATCATCAACTATGGGGTCGGGTCTCAAGATCAACCTACGTGAGTTATTCAACGAACTACAAGCCAGGAGGTGATATGCTCAAAAAGGACAAACCCAAGGTGGTAGAAGAGCTTGCTAATCTTATCAAGGACGCCCCGGGTATATATCTTACGGATTTCTCCGGACTTAACGTAAGTGAGATGCATATTTTACGTAAACGGCTACGCGAGAGAGGTATCACTTTCAGGGTAGTAAGAAATCGCTTACTACAGCGGGCATCCGAAAAGGCCAATAAGTCCGAACTTATAGAGAAATTAGTAGGTCCAACTGCGATATGTCTAAACTACGACGATCCGTATGTCATACCGAAAGTGTTGATGGAATTTATCAACGAATTCAAGAAACTCAAAATCAAAGCTGCATGGGTTGAAGGTGAGCTGCTTGATGAAAACGAGGTACAAGCACTTGCTAAGTTACCATCCAGAGATGAATTACTAACACAAGCTGTGAATACTGTAGCAACCCCCATATCACAACTTATGGGTGTATTGCAAAACCTTCTGCAGACGTTGGTGGCTACACTTGACGCCATCAAAAGTAAACAGGGGACCTGATGGCGATGCAGAAGTTACGCCAAAAGATGGTAGTATTTTTGTGGTTTGCTGCTGCACTTTTCATCCTATTTATATTTTTGCAGTGGGGGTTACACTTTACGTCTACACGTACGTTGACTATGCGTGAAAAAGGCTATATCGCCAAGATTGGTAACACAATAGTGAAGGATGACCATTATAGAAGAGTGGTAAACAACATTGCTCGTGATACCACGCTTACACCTGAGGAGGTGGAAGCATTTGCGTTTGATAACTTAGTCACAGAAATTATTCTTGATAACGAAGTACGTAAGAAGGGGTTGATGCCTTCGGATGAAACTATTATCGAGCTGATAAAGAAATATCCGCCACAGGAGTTACGTAATGACTCGAGCTTCCTACGTGAAGACGGTACTTTTGATTATGATAGATATTGGGAGCTATTGAGTGACCCACGTGCACGTCCATACTTTGAAAATTACGAACATCTGATACGGTACAATATAACACGACAGCGCTTATTTGCTGAGGTCACCGGCTATGTGCGACCCACGATGCAGGAGTTATGGGAACGCTACCGTGAACGTAAAACACGCATGAAGATACGTGGGGTTAGGTTTGTACCTCAATTTGATATCGATGATACTACAATATACCAATATTACGAGGCACACAAGGAGGAGTTCAAAACACTGGCAAAACCGCGTTTCGAGTGTGTAACTATACCGCGTAATACTGAAGAAGGTGAAGCCAAAGTTGGCCTCGTATATTCGCGACTTGATAAAGGTGAACACTGGTCTTCTGTAATTAAGGATTATGGGCTTATAGTTGATACTGTTGCAGGCGATACCATAGCAGGTATACCACTTACGTATGCACTTAAAACTTACAACGAAGGCCATATACTTGCGATAGGTTCAGATGATACCGTCTATTATTTGAGGATCATTTACAACCCCTACATGAAGTATGAACCCGAGTATGAATATTTGCCGGTAGAGCAGGCTCGTAACTTGATTACTACCACAATTTATCGGCAACGGTTGGCTACATATCTGGATTCGATTAGACCTTACTTCACAAAATATCAGAATAAAAGCAAACTATCACCGTGGTTTACTGTACTCGATACAATATGGGGGATCACTGAGAGAAGCTTCTACTATCAAGTACTGGCTATAGACTCTGGTGCAGTGGGTAAGGTGGTGCTTGATTCATGTGGCTATCTTGTCAAAGTTATCGATAAGAAGGAACCCACCATGGATGAGTTCCAATCCGATACCGGCTTTGTACATGACTATATCATCCAGTACCAGCAAGACTTCTATAATTCATGGGTTGAAAACCTCAAACATCATACCAAAATAGAGGATTACAGGTTTTACGTCCGATAGTAAACGCTATCTACAGTAGATGATACTTCACAGATACATTCTTAAGGAGGAGTTACCTCCTTTTGTGCTTGGTATAGGTGTACTTACATTGATACTGTTGATGAACCAATTCTTCCTCATGGTATGGGACATCATCGGTAAGGGAGTGAAACCTATCCAAATAGCACGTGTCTTGCTGTATTCATTACCATTTATATTTGTGTTCACCATACCTATGGGTATATTTATTGCACACCTTATGGCATTTGGGCGGTTGAATCAGGACTTTGAACTACTGGCATTAAAAGGGTGCGGCGTACATCCCATGAACATATCGATAGTACCGTTTATACTTTCATTGATAGTGACGGGTGGGGTATTCTACCTAACCAATCACGTGGTACCGGATGCCAACTTTAAGCTACGTAAGCTACTCTATACTATTGCGTACGAGAAGCCCACGTATCGTATAAAGCCACGTGTGATATTTTCAGAGCTACCAGATTATGATCTGTACGTGTTAGAGGTAGAGCATAAAACAGGTCACCTGGAGGGGATCACTATTTTTGAGAAAGTTCCACCCTATCGTACCATAGTCGCACGTGAAGGGTACCTTTACTCACGTGACTCTATACTTGTACTACACTTGATAGACGGTGAAATACATACAGCGAGCGAGAATAGCTATCAAAAAGTGGCCTTCCCCAAGTATGTGCTTAAGGTATCGTTAGAGGCAAAAACCAAATACCATGGTGCACGTCATCGTAGAGATAGCGAGCTATCGCTATCTGGTATCAAGCAACGTATCGTCGAAATAAAGCATGGTAAAGAATCCATCGAATACAAGCGGTTAAGGGTAAGTCGGTTAATGGTTGAATATCACAAGAAATTAGCGCTCGCTTTTTCACCTGTGGTGCTTACAGTGCTTGGGCTCGGTATCGCACTAACACTACGTAAGGTGGGTGCGGGGTTGAGTTTCGGTATCGCACTCCCTTTTTTCATTTTTTACTATGTGTGCTTAGTAGGTGGTGAAACGCTCGGCGATCGTGGTATAATTGCACCCTGGTTAAGTATGTGGTTTGCCAATATAATATTGGGGGTGGTAGGGGTATGCCTTTTCATACGGAATCTACGTAGATGAAAATTACCGACCGCTATATAATTAAAGGGTTCTTGCGTATGTTTGGGTTAAGCCTCACCGCTATTACGTTCATCTATGTGGTTGTGGATATGTTCGAAAAGATGTCACGTTTTATAGCACTCAAAGTACCGGGGAGCAAAATCTTACTCTACTACCTTTACGAGGCACCAGTAGCTGTTACCCGCATAATCGCACCTATAGCGGTGTTGATCGCTGGTATTGCAGCTGTAGGGACACTTTCGCGTAACTTTGAGCTAATCGCATTTAAAGCCAGCGGTATAAGCTTGTACCGATTGTTTGCGCCGCTCATAATCGTTGGCATCTTGTTGAGCTTATCCATATTCCTGATGGATGAGGAGCTTAGCACACGCGCTGCTTGGCATAAAAGGTTATTGAGTGAACAGATATTTCATCGTCGTTACGAAGATATCAAACGCAAACGCATATATCTGATGAGTGAAGATGGCATATTTTTTAAGGTCGATAGATTAATACCTGAAAAATATACACTGGTACGGCTTACGGTTTATAAGTTTGAGGATGGCCGTATTACTACAAGGTTGGATGCCAATCGCGCAGAATGGTACAATAAGTGGTACATTTACGACGGTAAATTGTACGATTTCGATACCGAAAAGTTCGTACAGTTTGCAAGCTACCAACCCAACTGGTACGTTACGTTTAGGTCGTTTCTCTTTGAGGCTAAGTTCCTCGAAGAGCTACGTATACCGGAGCTACGCCAGTATATCAACAAGTTACGTGCGGGTGGTGAAGATACTGTTGATGAGGAGGTTGAGCTACACACCCGTATAGCGTTTTCGCTTACGGGGCTCATCGTCTTGCTTATTGCATTACCTATTGCTGTTAACGTGAGGTTGAGCGGTTTCGCATGGGGGTTTGCGTTTGCATTTCTTATGAGCTTCGTTTATTGGGGGCTAACCCAAACCGGTAAGGCGCTTGGTAAGGCTGGCTTCTTATCACCTGCACTGGCAGCATGGTTGCCCAATCTCGTATTCATAGTGATAGCTGCTGTACTGTTACAGATGACACGTAAATAAGCGTCATATAAGAGAGATACCTGCTGGTTATCAGTTTACGTTGAAGTTGACCCACCCAATTTTTACGTAATATATTTACGATGGGCAAACTAAGAAATATAGGATTGGTAATAAATCCAAAACGGCCATTGGCAGCTGTGGTGCTGCCAGAGCTTATCGATTGGCTACGTAGGCATGAGTTGCAATTTACATGTTATTTTACGTCACAACCGGAAAATATAATGGCTACAATATGTTCAACTGCTACGCCGGAGGAGTTACATCACACGGATATGGTGATGGCACTTGGTGGTGACGGCACATTACTTACTGCTGCACGGCTTATTGGTGAACGTCACATACCGATATTAGGTATAAACGTAGGAAGTTTAAAAGGTGACTTCTACACACAGGAACGTCTGGTATTAGAGGCACAACATCCGGATGGTGGTAAAATTGTTGGCTTAAATGATATCGTGTTGCTACCAAAAGAACCGGGCCGGTTGCTACAGTTCTGGGTATGGGTAGATAATGAGTATGTTGCCAACTTCTCAGCAGATGGGTTCATAATCTCCACACCCACAGGATCGCAGATGGGTTCATAATCTCCACACCCACAGGATCGACCGCATACGCGCTTGCAGCTGGTGGACCTATTGTTTATCCGATACTACCAGCAATACTGTTTGTATACTACCAGCAATACTGTTTGTACCTATATGCCCACATACGTTAGGTGCAAGGCCATTAGTGTTACCTGATACCGTTAAGATAGCATTTGAAACCCGTAACCAACCTGCGTTACTCATAGGTGATGGCCAGACTAAGCTAAATGTTGCACCCGGTGAACGTATTGTCACCCAAAAAGCAGACTACACTATACAAATACATGGTAAGTCATTTCTACAAACCTTACGTAATAAGTTTCATTGGGGAGGTTAACATGCAGAACCTTGTAAAAGTGAGGTTTCACGAACTCGACCCCATAAGGTGGGTCGTAGCGCCAGACGAAGAACTTGAATCTGGCGATATAATAGTTTTTGATTACGATGGCGACGAAGACATAGGGGTGGTCGATACTATAGCTCCACAGGAAGGGGAGGGTGACAAATTCATACGTAAGGCATCGCTCGAAGATCTAACGAAGTGGGAACAGGTTAAGTTACGTGCGAAGGAGATACTCGCATTCTCACGTGAAACTATCTACAGCAAGGGGTTAGATGTACGTATCGTGGATTCGCATCTTACGTTGTCGGAGAGGAAAGTCGAAATCTTCTACTTAGCTACAAAGAAAGTCGACCTTAAAGGGCTTGCACGTTCGGTAGGTAAGAACTTCAAAGTACGAGTGAGGTTACGTGCGATAGGGCCACGTGAAGCTGCACAGAAGATGGGCGGGTTTGGCCTATGTGGCCGTACACTCTGTTGTGCGACATTCCTTAAGGAGTTTCAACTCATAACTCTACAGGGGGTGAAACTGCAGAATATATTTGCGGGTGCAGATAAACTCACTGGGTTATGTGGGCGGCTCATGTGTTGCTTGGGGTTTGAGAAAGATTTTTATGAAAAAGTGATGAAAGATTTCCCTCAGGTGGGTGAAATTGTTCACACCCCTTATGGACGGGGTGAGGTGCTCGAGGTACGTGTATTTCAACGTGAAGTTAAGGTTAAGCTTGAGAATAACAGATTGGTAAACTTTGTTATTGATGATATCAAACGAGGAGGTAGAGATGAAACTACCGGGTCCGAAAGCAGAGAAGATACTTGAACGCGATCGTAAATTCATATCGCCATCGTACCCGCGAACCTACCCAGCTGTTATTGAAAAAGGTAGCGGTATGTACGTATGGGATGTAGATGGTAATCGATTTATCGATTTTTGTGCTGGTATTGCGGTTAATGCTACCGGGTACTGTCATCCGGAGGTGGTAAATGCGATAAAGGAGCAAGCGGAACGGTTGATACATATTTCGGGTACCGATTTTTACTATAAGGAGCAGGTGGATCTTGCAGAGAAGCTTGCAATCATAGTACCTGGTGGGCCCAACCGTCGTGCATTTCTTACGAATTCGGGTGCCGAAGCAATAGAAGCTGCCATGAAGTTGGCAAGATGGGCTACCAAACGTACATATTTTATATCGTTCTACCACTCGTTTCATGGTCGTACGTATGGGGCGATGAGCTTAAGTGCAAGCAAATCACTACATCATGCAGGGTTTGCACCATTACTGCCAGGTATTGTGCATGTACCGTTCCCTTACTGTTACAGATGTCCATGGGGGATGACGCATCCGGATTGTGATTTCGTATGTGTGAAATATATCGAGGATGTGGTGTTCGCACATGATGTACCCCCCGAAGAGGTAGCTGCTATGTTTGCTGAACCTATAATCGGTGAGGGTGGCTACATACCAGCACCGCCGGGATATTTTCAGCGACTTAAACAGCTGCTCGATAAATACGAGATATTGTTTGCAGTAGATGAGATCCAAACCGGTATGGGGCGTACAGGTAAGATGTTCGCTATAGAGCATTGGGGTGTCATACCCGATATCGTAGCTATCGCCAAAGGTATAGCGTCAGGCCTGCCATTGGGGGCGATGGTGGCGAGACGCTCGTTGATGGAATGGCCACCGGGTGCACATGCGAATACGTTCGGGGGTAATCCTATCGCTTGTAGGGTAGCACTTGTCACTATCAAATTGCTGGAGGAAGGGCTAATCGATAATGCTGCCAAAATGGGTAAGTATATGTTGGATAAGTTACGTGAGATGCAGAACGAGTTTGATTTCATCGGTGATGTGCGTGGGATCGGCTTGATGATAGGGGTTGAAATCGTTAGAGATCGTAAAGCTAAAGAGAAAGATATCAACTTACGTAACCGTATCGTATACAGGGCGTTTGAGGAAGGGCTGTTGATACTGGGGGCTGGTGAGAATGTGATAAGATTTTCACCACCTCTTGTTATCACACAGAAGGAAGCAGACGAAGGTTTGGATATATTCTACTCAGTGTTGAAGGAAGTATCAAAAGGTAGGTGAAGATAAAAATTATCGAACTTAAGTTAACGGAAGATAGTATCCCTTTCACGAAAGAGCTACAACCTGGTATTACAGTGTTTCAGGGTGCTAATCGCAGTGGTAAAAGCATACTATTTAGGGTGTTTGCAGGGTTACAACGTCCCTACAGTGGTAAGATCGTATACCCATATGGTACACGTAAGGGGGCGGTATTCGAAAATCCAGACGATAGTCTGTTCTTTCCGAGGGTGATAGATGAAATTGCATGGGGTGTTAAAGATAAAGCAAGGGTGGAGGAAGCTTTGAAGCTATTAGAGATGCCGGCAAATGTTGAACCTATGAGATTATCCTATAGTGAGCGTAAGCTGCTTTCGATAGCAACGTTGACGTTTGGGCCACAGGTGGGGTTGATAGATGAGCCTCTGAGGGGGTTAGTGGGTGAAACTAAACGTAGAGCATTGCAACTCATACAGTGGCTGCATGGGTTTATACCGTTCATAATTGTGTTTGCGACACCTGATGACGAGCTTGCTCGAATAAGTGATGAGGTGATAGAGCGATGGAGATAAGGAACCCAAAAGCTAATCGTGACTATGAAATACTCGAAACCTATGAAGCTGGTATAGTACTGGAGGGGCCAGAGGTTAAATCCGTGAGATTGGGCAGGGTAAGCCTTAAAGAAGCGTACTGTAAGGTGATAAATGGTGAAGTGTTTGTCATTAACATGCACATCGCACCATACGAACATGCGAGAGAGGTACCGGCACCCAAACGGCGTCGTAAGCTGTTACTCAAGAAGCATGAAGTAAAGCGGCTTATTGGTAAAGTACAGGAGAAAGGGCTAACCTTGATCCCTGTTTTAATATACTTCAATGAGCGTGGGTGGGCTAAATTGAAGATAGGTGTGGCACGTGGTAGACGTAAGCACGAGAAGAAGGAAGTACTTAAACAACGTGATATTGAGCGTGAAGTACAACGTGAGTTGAAGCGATGGTGATATGGGGGTTGATCTCGTTGTTTCTGATGGGTAGTAACACCGTAGCGGGTCAACATCCATGTTATGTGGTGGTCGATCCGGGGCATGGTGGTAAAGATCCAGGTGCTATAGGTAAACTTGGTACAAAGGAGAAAGATATTACGTTGAAGATAGCACTATATCTGCGCGAATTGGCAGAACAGGATGACGATGTTGAGGTTATCCTTACACGTACAAAAGATGTATATTTACCGCTATCAACACGTATAGAGATTGCACAAGCTTACAATCCTGGCATGTTCGTAAGCCTACACTGTAATGCAGCTAGAAGCCGCCAATTGCATGGGGTTGAGGTCTATATACTATCGCCGGCACGTACCAACTGGGAACGTGCGGTTGAAGCGAGAGAGAACGAAGCGTTAAAGTGGGAACTTGATCTACCCGAAGGCGATGAAGCTACTATACTTTATGATTTGGCGCAGATTGAGATGCTACAGGAATCGAAGGTACTCGCTAAGTATGTGTTAAACAATATGGTGGATGACGTACAACTACATGACCGGGGTATCAAGCAAGCCAATTTCTATGTATTACGAGTATTTATGCCGGCAATACTGGTTGAGATGGAGTTTATATCTAACCCCAACCGTGAGCAATGGTTATGCAAAAGTATAAACCAAAAGAGAATAGCGACCGCTATCTATAATGGGATTAAGGAGTTCATCAGAAATTACCAGTAAGCCTATCGGTATATTTGATTCGGGTGTGGGGGGATTGACTGTCGTGCGTGCAGTTATGCGTGAGTTACCTAATGAAAGTATCGTGTATTTTGGTGACACCGCACGTGTACCTTATGGTAACAAGTCAACCGCCACAATACGTAGGTTTGCAGCTGAAATTGTGGAGCTATTGATCAAGGAAGGGGTCAAACTCATAGTGATAGCATGTAATACAGTGGCTTCAAATGCACGTGAGTATCTCATGGATAATTATAGTGTGGAATTTGTTGATGTGATTGCGCCCACTGTAGAGGCAGCCATCAGAGTTACAAAAGGTAAAATAGGTGTTATAGGTACAAAAGCTACGATAGGGAGTGGCTGCTACATGCGGTTGATAAAGAAATTAGCCCCTGGTGTGGAAGTTATACAGAAGCCTACACCGCTGTTGGTACCGTTTATAGAGGAACGGCATTACAATCACACATTGGACACGTTGTTGGAAGATTACTTGCGTGAGCTATGTGATGCAGAGATCGATACTTTGCTACTGGGGTGTACACATTATCCGTTGATCAAGGAACGTATCGAAAAGCTCATAGGG
Source organism: Caldifarciminota bacterium 4484_18 (assembly GCA_002256535.1). Lineage (GTDB taxonomy): Bacteria > Hydrothermota > UBA3073 > NMUJ01 > NMUJ01 > NMUJ01. The sequence continues at coordinate 18,937 of NMUJ01000001.1, read as the reverse complement.
GATGATGTTGTTGTGATAGATTCAAGCCATTACACGGCTAAGAAAGTGAAAGTGGTACTTCAACAACATAATATGGTAAATGAAACCACCAAACCTTCACATAAGTTTTACTTTAGCGATATACCGGTAGATTTACAGGAGTTGGCACGAGATTTTCTTGGTATCGAAATAGAGCCACAACTTAAGGTTTTAGATTAAGTATCCACAGAAGCTATTACAGTATGAGATGGCGCGCTCGAGATCGAACTTGATGAAGTATTCGAGACAGTTAAGCCCCAGATTGAGGAAATCTGGTAACTTATCACGTTCATTATGTGTGAATTCACCCAACACATAATCGACAGGGTCGCCAACCAAAGGGCCTATACCCATTTTGAGCCGTGGAAAGTCTTCGGTACCAAGCGCCCAGATGATGGATTTCAATCCGTTATGGCCACCAGCTCCACCGGTGGGTTTGAGTTTCAGTGTACCAAAAGGTAGGTTGAAGTCGTCCACTATAACTAACAGGTGATCGAGTGAGGGATAGTATAGATCGACCAGCTGTTTAACCGCTATCCCGGACAAGTTTACGTAGGTGGTAGGTTGTACAAAATGTATCTCATCTTCCAGTTGTAAAATGGCCTCGTAGAAATCGCCTTTACCGGGTTGTAGACGTAACTTCCAGTGGGTGATTGCACGTTCGATTAGCAAAACCCCTATATTATGGCGGGTATAGGTGTACTGAGGAGCGGGGTTGCCTAACCCTATTATGAATTTCACTACTCTTCGGTGGGTGGTGCTTCTTCTGTAGGTGGTGCAACTTCCTCTTCTTCGGGTTTCTTCTCTTCCTCTACCGTTACGCGAGGTGCCAGTATCGTAGCAACTGGTGTATCGGGTGACTCAGTATAACGTAACTTATCCTGAGCCGGTAAGTCACGCACCATGATAGTATCACCGATGGCAAGGTGTTCGACATTCACCTCAATGTGTGGGGGTATGTCCTTAAGGTACGCTTCTACCTCTATCTCATGCAGGAGCTGATCGAGTACACCGCCACGTCGTACACCTATGGGTTCACCCACAAGTACAATAGGTAATGTAATATAGATCTTTTCACCTGCATGAACGATGCGGAAATCCACATGCTGTATCTGTAAGGATATGGGGTTACGTTGTATCTCCTTGATAAAGGCGTGTTTCTTGCCCACGCCGTCGATGTTGAGAGTTACGAATTCGACCCCGCCACGTGTACGCTCTTCTTTGAGCAACTTACGTAATACATCTGAATTCACCCATAAGTGTAGGGTAGGTTCACCTCTACCATACGCAACACAGGGGATTTTACCCTCTCTACGTAACTTACGTGCTACCTCTTTGCCTGTTTTCTCACGGATACCAGCCTTTATCTCCATTTAACCTCCTATGCCGAAGGGGGGAGTCGAACCCCCACGGGTTAACCCCACATGGTCCTGAACCATGCGCGTCTACCAGTTCCGCCACTTCGGCGTATTAAAATAATTATGTCACAAACGTAAATGTCAACTGTGGGTTGATTTAAACCTGATTTTCTTATTTTTAGTTGCAAAGGAGGTAAAATGTTGAAGTTACGTGAGCTCGACGTTACTAACAAACGTGTACTTATGCGGGTAGATTTCAACGTCCCCGTGCAGGCGGGTGAGATCACAGACGATACACGGATAAGGGCAACTCTACCTACGATACAGTATCTGATCGATAAGGGGGCAAAGCTTATATTGATGTCGCACCTCGGTCGTCCTAAGGGTGAACGTAAACCCGAGTATAGTCTGTTACCTGTAGCGGCAAGGTTGTCACGACTGTTGGGTAAACCTGTCATCTTTAGCAGTGATTGTATAGGTGACGAACCTGAAAGTAAAGCCAGGAGATTGGGACCAGGTGATGTGTTATTGCTCGAGAATCTGCGCTTCCATAGAGAGGAAACTAAGAACGACCCTGAGTTCGCAGCTGGGTTGGCGAAATTGGGTGAAATCTATGTCAATGATGCATTTGCGGTTTCACATCGTGCACATGCATCTGTTGTGGGGGTACCCAAGCTTATGAAAGTTAAGGCGCCTGGCTTTCTACTTGAGAAAGAGATTGAGTCGTTCGAAAAGGTTCTTAAGAACCCCGATCGTCCATTCCATGCGGTTATGGGGGGTGCGAAAATATCGGATAAGATTGAAGTGATCCGCAACCTACTGGATAAGGTGGATAAACTATTTGTTGGGGGTGGTATGAGTTACACTTTCTTCCGTGCAATGGGTTACGAGACCGGTGATTCCATCGTCGAGGAAGATAAAATTGACTTAGCTGAGGAGTTGCTCGACAAATACAGTGATAGGATTGCCTTACCTGTGGACATTGTTATTACTGACGATATCGAGCAACCAACTAAAACCGAAGTTATAGACCCAAACTCCGGTATACCGAAGGGGATCAAGGGAGTAGACATAGGACCAGCCACCCGTGATACATGGGGTAAGGAACTCATGACTGCCAAAACTATTGTATGGAATGGCCCTGTTGGTGTGTTTGAACATAAGCCGTTCGATGAAGGGTCGAAAGCTATTGTGCAGGTGCTGGTAAAAGTTACTGAGATGGGTGGTACCACGGTTGTAGGTGGTGGTGATACTGTTGCGTTCGTCAACCAGACCGGTATCGGTGACAGATTGACGCACGTATCGACAGGCGGTGGTGCATCACTTGAGTATCTCGCAGGTTATGAGCTACCCGGTATTAAGGTACTGAGTGAATAACTAAACAGGTATAATTGTGGAATCGATCGACTTGGGAAATTTAGTGAGATTCTCATAACCAGTAGCGGTAACAAGTATCATGTCTTCGAGCCTTACACCACCTACATCTGGTATGTATATACCGGGCTCTATTGTGAACACCATACCGGGTTGGGTTTTAGTTCGTACTCTACGTGCAACTCGTGGGCTTTCGTGTACTTCAAGCCCGATACCATGGCCGAGTGAGTGGCCAAAATATTTGTCATAACCTGCAGCTTTTATTGTTTGACGTGCGATACGATCGAGTTGGCCAAGCTCGACACCGGGGTTAATTGCTTGTATGGCGGATTGTTGTGCACGTAGGACTATCTCGTAGAGTTTTAGTGCTTGCTTGTTTTCACCTAAAATAAACGTACGTGTCATATCGGAGTGATATCCCCTATACACAGCGCCCATATCCACCAACAGTATATCACCAGGCTGTAACTTACGATCTTCCGGTAACCCATGTGGTAACGAGCTTCTTGCACCTGATAGTACGATGAGGTCGAATGCAGGTTTGTCGCTACCCAGTTGCAACATCTCATATTCCAGTTGTATGCGTAGGTCACGTTCAGTCATACCAGGTCGTATCGTTTGTTTCACTTTACTGAGGGATGTTTCAGCTATAGTCTGTGCGTTACGTATGAGGGTAACCTCATCTGGTTCTTTAATCTCACGTAATCCACGCATCTTCTGTGAGATGTAGAGCCTGTTACGTAGAACGTCTGTCATGCCGAGATATGTAGCATATGATATCTCCTGTGGATCATATCCTACCTTACGTAGTTGGTTGAATATTTTAGACTTGGGTAGCTCTTTAAGTATATTCTTAGCCTTTACCACTTCCACACCTACCGCTGTACGATATGCCTCTTCATAATAGAGGAAACCGACAAACAGTATGGCTTCCTTACGTGTAATAAGTAACGTACCTGCGCCTGCAAAATTCGTCAGATACCGTATATTGGGTTGTCTGAAAAAGAGGAACCCTGATAGGCGGCCGAGCCGCTCACGTACCTTATCTATGCGGGTAGAGAAATCCATCAACTTACGGGTGCACCTGCAGGTACATCTTTATCAGGTATCAGAAGGACCGGGTCACCATCTACCACAGCCGCAAGCAACATCCCATACGACATTATACCGCGTATTTTGCGTGGCGCGAGGTTCGCTAGATACACGATTTTCTTACCTACCATCTCCTCAGGCGTATACTTATGTGCGATACCAGCCACTATCGTGCGCTCATCAGCCCCAGTTGATATACGTAGTTGCATCAACTTATCCGTACCAGGTACACGCTCGGCTGTCAACACTTCTGCGATTATGAGCTCAAGTTTATCGAAATCATCAAACCGGATCGTCGGTCTGTTCATGTTACCTCCTTGTTACAAAGATATTGCAAATATCACTATTCACAACAACTTTTATGGGATAAATTATATAATGATAGTTTTGCTGCTAATATCTGCAACCGTAAGGGTTACTTTCTGGCATGCGATGGGCGGGCCTTTGGGTAAAACACTCGATGATTTGATAATGCGGTTTAACCATGAGCACCCTGACATAGAGGTCATATCCGTAAACATGGGTAATTACTCAACTTTATCACAGAAGCTTATGGCATCCATTGTCGCGAATAAGCCACCCACCATGGCACAGGCATACGAATCATGGATATCTTCACTCTGGCGTGCAGGTAAGCTCGAACCTATTGAGAATTTTGCAAGGAAGGATTTTACGCGGACGGATTGGGATGACTTTTTCCCAGTACTATTGGCTAATAGTAAATGGGGGGATACACTTGTGTCGTTGCCGTTCAACAAAAGTGTAACCGCATATTTCTATAATAAGGACTGGCTTCGTAAAAGAGGTATAACTGAGTTTCCACGTACATGGGATGAGTTCCTTGAGGTAGCACTACAATTACGGGATACGTTGGCTGATAAATGGGCGACTGCGTTTTCACCTGCAGTGAGTTTGTTCGAAATGTTGTTATTTTCATGTGGTGGCCAGATATTGGATTCACTTGAACTATGTGCAAGGTTTGATGATTCGTGTGGTGTATGGGCGCTTAGCTTCATATGTGATTTATTACATAAGTATGAGGTAGCGTATTTGACAACAGGTTACCAATACCAGGATGATTTCATCACCCAAAAAGTGGCAATGGTGGTCGGCTCCTCTGTTTCCTATTCCTACATCATGCGGTACAAACCACCATTTGAGTTGGGTATGGCACCAATCCCTGACAGTGGGTGCATAATAATGGGTACAAATATCGTGATATTTCGAGCTGCCACCCCTGAACAGAAAAGAGCAGCATGGGAATTCATAAAGTGGTTTACATCACCCGAAATACAGGCAGAATGGGCGATAGCTACCGGCTATGTACCTGTGAGGCGGAGCGCGTTTACGCTACCTATGATGCAGGCAGAATTACAAAAGGTCCCCGATCGTATCATGGTATGGCGTCAAATAGAGTATGCACATACTGAACCACGTACAGCGGGATGGTTGGCTGGGCGTCAGTTTCTACTGACTGAAGGTATAGAACCTGCGCTACGAAATGTGCTTACACCAAGGCAGGCGTTGACACGTGCGGCTAAAATTATCGAGTTTGAATTTAAAAAATACTAACAATATGCATATACAGCGTCGTAAGGCCAGAGAGGTTAAGATTGGCAAGGTAAAGATAGGTGGTAATCACCCTATCGCCATACAGTCGATGACAAATACCGATGCACATGATTTTGATGCTACAGTGCGACAGGTGTTGGAGCTTGTAGCTGCAGGTGCCGATATTGTAAGGTTGGCGATTACTGACGAGGAAGCGCTTAAGGTGATACCAATGATTAAGCAAAAGATGGATGTACCAATAGTCGCAGATATACAATACAACTATAGGTTAGCAATAAAGGCGATCGAATCGGGTATAGATAAGGTACGTATAAATCCAGGTAATATCGGTGATGAGCGTGCATTACGTGCGGTCACCCGTGTAGCCAACGAACATGGTATACCCGTAAGGATAGGTGTTAATAGTGGATCGTTACCGCATGAGATTGTCGAGCGCTACGGTGTAACCGCAGAAGCTATGGTGAAGGCCGCTGAACAAGCAGTTAGAGTGATGCAGGATGAAGGTTTTACCAATATTGTGGTATCACTTAAATCAACTGACCCATTCATGACAATAGAGGCTAACCGTAGGTTTGCAAAGATGAACAATTATCCCATACACCTTGGGGTTACTGAAGCTGGGGTGGATGCCACCGGTATTATCAAATCTACGTTTGTGTTAACTACGTTGCTATCTGAAGGTATAGGTGACACGATACGTGTATCACTTAGTGGGCCACCGGTTAATGAGATACCTATAGCCAGAAAAATACTTGCAACCTTAGGGTTGTACCAGATGCCGGACGTCATTGCATGTCCTACATGTGCACGTGCGGAGATAGATGTTGAACAGCTTGCACGTGAGGTTGAAGCCCGTGTTGCTAACATGGGTAAGAGTTTGAAGATTGCGGTGATGGGATGTCCAGTGAATGGTATTGAAGAAGCCAAACATGCCGACATCGGTATAGCAGGTGGCAAATCCTATGCGGTGATATTCAAAAAGGGGCAGATCATTCGTAAAGTACCACCTAACAATGCAATTGATGTACTCATGGAGGAACTGGAGAAGTTGCTATAAGCTATCAGTTGCTTAGATTTTCAATAAAATATCGTACCTCCACTCTACACTTGACACCTATCATAACGTAGTAAAGATATTATGATGGAAGAGAAACGTAAAATACCGGATGAGGTACGTAAGAGGGTGGAGGAGTTACGTAAAGAGATAGAGTATCACAACTACCGGTATTACGTGCTTAATGATCCGGTGATTTCAGATTATGAATACGACCAACTGGTTAAAGAACTGATCGAACTTGAACGCAAATATCCCGAGCTTATAACACCAGACTCGCCCACCCAACGTGTGGGAGCAGAATGGGTGGGTGAGTTCCCCAAGGTTGAGCATAAGATACCGATGTTGAGTCTTGACAATACTTACTCATACGATGAGATACGCGAGTTCGATAACCGCGTAAGGCGTGAACTCGGTATATCCAATGTCGAATATGTGGTGGAGCCCAAAATCGACGGGGTAGCTGTCAAACTCGTGTACGAGGATGGACGTCTGAAGGTGGGTGCTACACGTGGTAATGGGGTTATTGGTGAAGACATAACTAATAACATCAAGACTATCAGGACGGTGCCATTGAGACTATTGCGTGAAGATATACGTGAGATTGAGGTGCGTGGTGAAGTCTATATGCCTAAGGAGGCGTTCAAACAGCTGAATAAGGAACGTGAAGAGCAGGGGCTTACACTGTTTGCTAACCCACGTAATGCGGCTGCAGGTACACTAAAGTTGCTCGATCCCAAGGAAGTAGCTCGTAGGAAGTTAGATATATGTATTCACTCGTTGGGGTATGCGGAGCCAAGCCTTGGTGATAACCATTATGGGGTGCTGCAGAGGTTGAGTGAACTGGGATTTAAAGTCATACCGTATTTCAAACTATGTGAAGGTGTGGATGAGGTCATCGCATACTGCGATGAGTGGGCTGATAAGCGTGACGAACAGCCATTTGAGATGGATGGTATGGTGATCAAAGTGAATACCGTCGCTTATCAGCGACGGTTGGGAGCTACTTCTAAAGCGCCACGATGGGCTATCGCATATAAATTTCCTGCACAACTTGCACGCACTAAACTTAGGAAGATCATACTCCAAGTGGGTAGAACCGGTGTGGTGACACCTGTCGCAGTATTAGAGCCCGTGTTTATATATGGTACAACCGTAACACGTGCTACCCTACACAATGCAGACGAAATCAAACGCAAGGATATACGTGAAGGTGACTGGGTTTTTGTTACAAAGGGGGGCGAAATTATACCGGAGGTGGTCAAACCAATACCTGAGTTACGTACGGGTGAAGAGAAAGTGTTTGAGATGCCCAAAAACTGCCCGGTATGTGGTAGCCCGCTTATCCGATATCCAGGTGAGGTTGCATATAGGTGCGAAAATATAAGGTGTACAGCACAGGTCAAGGGTAGGATTGTACACTTTGCCAGCCGTAATGCTATGGATATTCGGGGGTTGGGTGAACGTACCGTGAACCTATTTGTAGATAATGGGTTGTTGGAGGATTTTGGTGATATATATTACCTGCGGTACGAGGATATAGTGAGGTTTGAGGGGTTTGGTGACAAATCTGCACGTAATCTGCTCGAAAATATAGAACAGAGTAAAGACTGTGAGCTGTTTCGATTGATATTCGGTATAGGGATATCAAATGTAGGTCTGTATACTGCGAAATTATTAGCAAGATATTTCCATTCCATAGATGCACTAATGGGGGCGAAATTTGATGACCTGATAAGTATTGAAAGTATAGGCCCTGTGGTGGCACAAAGTATTATTAACTACTTCAAGAACACGGAAAACCTTAAAGTACTGGACAAGCTCAGGCGTGCCGGTGTACGTATGGAAGAAGAAGTTGAAGAAGTAGCTGAACAACCGCTTAAGGGGCTCACGTTTGTGTTCACAGGTGCGTTGAAGGATTTCAGTCGCGAAGAAGCAAAAGAGATTGTGGAAAAGTTAGGTGGAAAAGTGAGCTCTTCCGTTAGTAAAAAGACCGATTATGTAGTAGTGGGTGAAAACCCAGGTTCAAAGTATCAGAAGGCGCTTTCACTGGGTGTAAAGATTATCGACGAAGAGGAGTTCAAAAAGATGATCGGTAGGGAATAGTTGATGGATATACCCTCCACCCTCAAGTCACTTATCGAGAGTGGCCGTTTCACTGAAGGGGAAGTAAACCTTATCAGTAAGTTACTCGAAAAGAAGCAAGCTGAGAATAAAGATGTCGTCATCCACTTTGTGGCAGGTGATACCACCTCATATCCACGTGTGGATAGGTTGGTGGTGTTAGCACCTGATTGGCCTGGTGTGCTGGAGGGATGTACTTCATGTATACATAGGTTGGGGCTCAACCTACAATATGTAAAGGCGGGTAGTTTTAGCTGGAATGATACGCAGTTGGCGGTTTTCTTCTTGGATATTGAGATAAAAAATGAGGAAGAGGCAGCTCTTTTCGATCAATCCAGGGCAGCAATGTTTCGTACACTCGAGTTCCTCGCTATAGGAGGTAAGGCGAAACGTGACCTGCTATTCGAAGGTATGGTGAAGCTACAGTTTTTTGAAGCAACCCTCAACGAGCTATACAAGATATTGGGTAAGAATATGCCTCCCGAAATACGTGAAGAGGTGGCACTGTTTTTTCACAGTAGGAGCGAAGCTTATATCCGTGAACGTAAGGTGAAGGATTTAGCACGTTTGATACTCACCAACTATGAATTCATAAAGAAGGTACGTGAAACGGGATTCCCACAGGTTAAGGTTGAGCATATTGGGACGACGCGCGAGAAACTTACGGGCATCAGTATTGCTGCGTTCGATCGTGACCTGTCGATGCAAGATGTGTTATCAAGTATTGCCGAGGTTGTACCGGACTACACCATAAGATACGAGAAGAAGTTCATAACGGATGACGGTATAGCTGTATATCGGTTGGAGTTGGCAGGGTTTCTGGAGATCGATAAGTTGAAACAAAGCATCTATCAAGCATTACTTAAGAAACGTCTACGCTACATAAAATCGTTAGGCGTACGGCGACATATTGAGTATTACGTACGTGTGGTGTTGCCACAGCTTATTAAAGAGTATAGACAGTCTAAAATACCGCAAATATTTATCACACCTACGCTTGCCAGCCGTGAGGAGATTTCGTTTAAACTCATAGTTGTTGAAGCTAAAGGTAACAAGAGTTTCTCTAAATTGCTGGAGAGGATAGACTCTAAGCCTGGGTTCATGGTTGTAAATAGTGAACCGCCTCGCCCATTAATGGATACCCAGTATTTCACGATAGAGGTGCAGGCAGACCTAAGAGTCATACCTATCATTGAGAAGGTTTACGAAACCCTACATGCGGTATTAAGTGAGGTGTTCGGTAAGTTTCGTGATTTCGACGAAGGTGTGAGAAAACGAGACATGGCACGAATAAATGCGCTACGGAAGGAGTTTCCCGCCTTCTGGGAGATAGCACGTGAGTTTTACTACTCGATGGACGACTTCTATAGGTTAGAGGTGGCTGAGGATGAACTGCGTGAACTCATAAAACTGGGGGTCGAAATATACAAGCGAATGCAGAAGGAGCGCAAAGAGCTCGTCACTGAGGTACATCACTCAGATAACGCAACAATACTGGCGATCGGGACATTACGACCATTACCTGCTACCTTATACACGAAGCTCGACCGCTATAAACCTATCATCAACCAAACCACCATAGGTGATGTACACTATTATCTAATCAAACTGTCATCAAATAATAAGCCACTATCGGAAGATGAAGTTGATGAAATCGTTAGATGGGTGCAACCTCATTAGCGGGTGGCTTCTTACTGGTAGGTGTCACATCTGTACTTTCACAAACTTTATTCACACGTGAGCTTGTAAATATATTTTATGGTAGCGAGATAGCGCTCGGCTTTATACTTGCAGGGTGGTTGATATTTACGGCATTGGGTAGCTACATAGGGAAACAGTTTAAAGGTGAACTATTTTTTACATCCCAAGTAGGGATGGGGGTTGTGTTGCCACTCGAATATCTGTTTGTCAGAAATCTACGCACTCTTATACACGTGCCGTTAGGTATGATATTTCCATTAGAAGTGATAGCATTGTTATCATTTGTAGCACTTATTCCCATAGCTATGCTGAACGGTATACTTTTTGTGAATGCGTGCGACCTTTATGAGAGGGTCAAAAAGAGTGCGGTTAAAGGTATCACTTCAGTATATGTGATAGATGCTATAGGTGATATGACAGGTGGGTTATTGTATGGCTACCTCTTTGTACGTATGTTTTCGCTGCCTACGCTCTTTCTTTTTATGGGGGCTAACTTAATCTCTGCAACTTATTTGAAGTTCAAAAGGTGGCGCTTCATAGGGTATATCATAATAGCTGCTACACCGTTGGCTTTTAAGCTCGAAAAACCTATCATGCGGATGGCGTATCCTAACTATAAGGTTGGGGGCTACGAACATTCAATATATCATGATATTGTATTAACCCAACAGGTTGGGTTAAACACAATATTTGTCAATGGTGGTATCGCATTTTCTTATCCGTTGGAAGAAGTTACCGAATTGCAAGCCTATTTCCCGCTGGTAGAGACGCCACAAATTGACCATATAGCGATAGTAACCGATAACCCGCAAGTTATCGAAGCGGCATTAAAATTCAACCCCGACACCCTGTACTGGTTGATGCTGGATAAGCAATATTTAAAGTTTGTGGTACGGAATTTGCATCCTGATTTTATCGGTGATACAAGGGTTAAGATTATGATCGGTGATCAGCGGTTGAAACTCAAAAGATGGGAGGGGCCACTGTTAGATGCAGTGCTGCTCGATGTTGGTGACCCATTATCTGCACTCAGTAATCGATTTTATACTGTGGAATTTTTTGATGAAATCGCACATATACTTGTAATCCCGGGAGAAACGCTCTTCCTTATAGCGTCAAAGGATGGAAGTTATCATAGTTTGGTACCCGAGACACTCGAGATGCGTTGCTATAAAGCGGGGGTTACGCCTTCATATTTTCGTGCAGGCTATTTATATGGGGACTTTTATCCTGTGGCTGCTTATTATCATCTTATACATAGGAGCTATTACTTTGCGGGATATCTTGGTAAACTGTTTTGGTGGCTACAGAATATACCTATGTGGCTGTCGATAGCTTTGTGGGTAGCGATAATAATAGCGGTTGTTGGTCTATCCCGTAGATACGTACGTAAACGAGTATTAGAGATAGGGATGATAGGGTTTGCGGCTATGGGGGTTAATGTGCTGCTGTTGACAGGGTTTCAGATAATCTATGGGTACCTTTATCATTACCTTGGGATATTATCTGGTATCTTTATGTTAGGGTTGACGATAGGGGCCATCCGTGGTGCACGCAAAGGTAATCTTAAATCGATAGAAGCGGGAATACTGGGGTTCATGTTTATCCTGTGTGGAATACTGTGGTTAACGAGAACCTACACGTGGTGGCTGGTAATGCATTGCTTTCCGATGCTTAATTTCGTGATGGGCTATTTCGTAGGTTGTGCATTCCCGATAGCTGTACGATCGTTGGTGACACATGGGGTGGCTGGCAAATATGCAGCAAGTATCTTGTACACAGCGGATCTTGTAGGGTCATTTATTGGCGCAATATTCGTACCTTTTATATTCATGCCACTTTATGGGGTGTTTGCTACGCTAATCTTTATGGGGATACCGTTTGTGGTCTTGCTTATTTTATGAGCATAAGGGTGCCTAACCCCAGTAATGTGGTGTAGCCTACACAATCTATAAGTATCAGTATGAATGGGCTTGCGGCAAGTGCGGGATCTATGCCGAGCTTCTTAAATAGCAACGGTACAAATAGCCCAAATATTGATGCAGCTATGATGTTGGCACAAAGTGCGAGCCCAACAACTGCTGCAATGTTGATCCCTACCTGAAAGATTATGATGGCCTCAATGAACCCCGCGATCCCAACGAGTGCACCTAAGAGCCCTGCTATAGCGAATTGACGCCAAAATATTGCAAGAATATCGATAGCGGTGATCTCACCTAAACTTAATGAACGTACCACCACGGTGAGGGTTTGCATGCCAACGTTACCACCTATGGCTGCTACTATGGGCATGAACATGGTGAGTGCGATGGCTTTTTCGAGCGTGTGACGAAATAAACGTACGATGTTGGAGGATAACAATGTAGTCAATAGACTGAATAGTATCCAAGGTAACCTATTACGTACAGCAGATACGATGGGTGTAAAGACGGATTCCTCTTTCTCAAGTCCAGTAAGATGGAAGAGATCCTCTTCGGTCTCTTGCTCCAATACTTCCATCGCTTTATCAGCGGTTACTATGCCCAATAGCTTGCCGTCTTCATTAACTACAGGGAGGGCCAGTAGATCGTATTTCTGCATGAGTTTAGCGACAGTCTCTTGATCTTCCATTGGGTCAACAGCGAGTATCTCGGTATCCATAAGGTTACCCAACGTTTTGTTACTCTCACCAAGGATTAACCGTTTGAGTGGTAGAACACCACGTAGGCGGTTGTCCTCATCTACCACGTATATGTAACCTACATCTCGTAATTTGCTGGCCTTTTGACGTAGGGTTTGAATAGCTTCATCGATCTTCATCCAATACGGTAGTGCTATATATTCGGTGCTCATTATTCCGCCAGCTGAATGTTCGGGGTATTGGGATAGTGATTCGATTTTGCGGATACTGTCTAAAGGTAGGTGTGCCAATAACGTGGAACGATCTATATTGGATAGCTCTTGTAGGAGATCGATGGCTTGGTCGGTTTCCATCTTGGGGATCACTTCTGATAGTGGGATCACTTCTGATAGTCGCTCTATATCTAAGTAATGCAGTATATCTACGAGGATGTCATCGCTTAGGTGTGGCAATACATCGGCAATAAGGTCTGTATCCATAATGGAGAGCAGGAAGGAAGCGACGTTCATGGGTATCAAGATGTTCCATGAGCTCAGCAATATCTGCTGGGTGTAAAGGGGTAAGTATCTGTAAAATGTTCTCACAGTGTTTGGCTTTTATCTCCTTACGTAAACGGCGGAGTAGGTCTTCTTGCATTAATCCTCAAACTTGAGTTCCCTTGCCATTAAGGTTTCTATGGCAGTAGCGGGTGATTTGTCTTCAAATAGTATGGCATACACTTCACGGGTTATGGGCATGGTGATCCCTAATTTATTCGCCATACTGAGAACTGAACGTGTTGTCCATACACCTTCGGCTACCATCACCATGTTGGAGAGTATCTCGGATAGCTTTTTACCTCTACCTATTTCAACCCCCACATAACGGTTGCGGGAGAATGAACTTATGGCAGTGGTGAGTAAGTCACCCATACCGGCGAGCCCACTGAAGGTTTCAGGATTATATTTTTGAGTGCACTTGCAAGCTCAACCCCCACAACATCGGTGTGTCGGTATGCCCGTAAGTGGTGTGAATTGAGTAGCTGTTGTACAGCATAGGCGGATGATTCATCTTCTGAAGCGCATACTATTGCAGTAGGTAGGCCACGTACTATTTCGTTGGCTATGGTGGGACCACCCAACACTACAGGGTGTTCCACTGGTAAATACTCGCAGAGTATCTCGGAAGGCCTTTTGAAGGTGTGTTCCTCTATGCCCTTAATTGCTGAAACCACTATTGGAGGGCGCTTGTAGTGCCAGTGGAAATTTTTAACAACAGAACGAAGATATTGTGTTGGTATGACAAAAAATAGGAAGGATAGATCGAGTTCGGTAATATCGTCTAAGTTGCCGGTTACCTCGATGTTTTCGGGTAGCTTGATACCTGGTAAGTAGCGTACGTTCTCACGTTGTACGGAGATTTCGGATGCTCTACTATGTGACCATAAATAAACGGTTTCGGACTTGGGGGAATAGAAGTAGAAGGGAAATATTCTTATGGCTGTTTCACAAAGGAAGAAGAGAGGGTGGGTGATTGTGGAAAACTGTGTGGAAAATGGATGGTAATAAGGTGTGGGAAACTATAGTGAGTAAGGTGAGTGAAAGGATACCTGAACAGAGCTTTAACACATGGATAAGGCCGTTGAGGTTAAAAGCGTTTGAGAATGGAGAACTTGTGGTAGCTACCCCTAATAACTTTTATATAGATTGGATTGAGGAACATTATATGTCGATTTTTAAACAGGTATTGAAAGAGTTGGCATTAAATGGTGTGAAGATACGATTTGTTTCTGAGAGACGGCGCAAAAAATTGAAGGCGGTGGATGTACAGGTGCCTGCCAACACGTCTATGTTTCAACCTCATTATAGCTTGGCGGTAGCCCAGAATCCTGGTAAGGTATATAATCCGCTCTTCATATATGGGAAGGTTGGACTGGGTAAGACGCATCTACTACATAGTATAGGGAATTATGTGTTTAAACATAGGCAGGGGTTAAAAGTATGTTACGTTTCTTGTGAGGTGATCCTTAATGAGATGATAGAATCGATAAAGGATGGCACTATGAGCCAGTTTAAACAGAAATATCGATCTTTTGATGTATTCCTACTGGATGATGTGCAATTCTTATCTCAGAAGGAGCGGTTACAAGAGGAGATTTTCCATATATTTAACTATCTGTATAATGCTAATAAACAGATAGTGCTTACAAGTGATTCATTGCCACAAGAGATACCATACTTAGAGGAACGGCTGGCATCAAGATTTGCATGGGGGTTGATAGCGGATTTGAAGCCACCGGATTTTGAAACGAGGGTAGCTATACTCAAGAAGAAGGCAGAATTATATAATGTAGTCATACCGGAGGATGCACTACTGTATATTGCAGAACATATTCGTGGTAATATAAGGAATTTGGAGTCCGCAATAGTTAGGGTGATGGCGGTGGCATCGCTCACGGGTACAAGGATAGACTTGGAATTGGTAAAGGAGTGTTTGAGTGAGATACTTAAAGTAAGTAAGAAGATAACGTTGCCTGATATACAAGAAAGGGTTGCCAAGGCTTTCGATATACCGTTATCTGTATTGCGTAGTAAGAAAAGAAGTGCACATATTGTACTTGCACGTCAGGTGGCAATGTACCTTGCACGTGAGATATTGCAGATGCCATTGAAAGAGATAGGTAAAGCATTTGGTGGTAAGGATCATACAACTGTTATGTATGCGTGTCAGAAGGTTGAACAGCTGATGGAAAAGGATGTGGAGCTTCGGGAGAAAGTTTTCCACATTAAGAAGTTGATACAAAGTTTTACACAGGGAAATTGGACGTAGAATTAGATAATTAAATGGTTCGTAATGTTATACGTGGATTACACAATTGACATAAAACAACAAAGTTAACAAACAGTGCTAATTGAGGCTAAAGGTGGTGAGCTTACGATCTCGGCGAGTGATCTTGAGACCGTGATAATAACACGTGAACCGGTAGATGTTATAAAAGAAGGTGTTACAGCTATTAAAGCTAAAGAGTTCTTTCAATTACTTAGAGAGTTGCCGGATGAAGATGTTACACTTAGTGTAGAAGATAATACTGCGAAATTGACGTTCTCACAGGGTGAATATCGGATTAGGACATACGATCCAGATGAGTATCCGGAGATACCAAAATTTGAGCCCAAAAATGTGTTTAGCTTACCTACTTCAATATTGCACGACAGTATTGGGAGGATAGCGTTTGCGGCAGCTAAAAAGGAGGGTGACCCTATTCTTCGTGGTATATTGCTGGATTTCTCTACACAGGGGTTAAATATGGTGGCGGTTGATGGTTACCGGTTAGCTATGATACATAAGAAAGATATAAAGCCAGAGATACCAGGGGCTGTATTGGTGGCAGCTAAAACGTGGGAGTATGTGGAGGATATTGAGAACAGTTGTGAGATAAAAGTGGGTGAAAATAACATCGAATTTGTGGGTGAAAAGGTTAGGATAATTACGAGGCTTATGGATGCGACCAGCAATGAATATGTATTGAATATACAGACAGATTACTTGATCAAAGCGTTACGTAGGGTGAACATATTTACGGATGTTGTTGCACATGTGGTGAAGTTTAGATTACAACCTGATAAGCTTGTGATCACTGATAAGCTTGTGATCACAAGTATGGGTGAAGTAGGTGAAGCTCATGAGGAGCTTATTGCTCGATATGAAGGTGAACCTATGGATATAGGGTTCAATGCGCAGTTGCTTATGGAGATACTTAATCATATCGATACAGACAATACAATTATGAAATTTAAGAGCCCACAGACGGGTGTACTTATACTGCCTGAGGGTAAGGAGGAGGAGATACTTTATCTGTTGATGCCTACACGATTGGTATGACGACATTTTCTGGGGTTTAAGATGTATCTCACTTACGTAAGTGTAGGGGTGGCGATATTTGTGATCCTCGTGTTGGTGTGGCGTATCGTGCGTATGCCGGCGGGTGAGTTGGAGATGGAGATATCAAATACTATAAAAAGGGGTGCACGTAAGTTTTTGATAAGTGAGTACTCATGGGCAGCACCTGTTATATTGGTGGTGGCATGTGGGTTAGCTATAAGTGGTAAATGGACGGATGTTAACTACAAGACGGCGATCTCGTTTGTTATAGGGGCTATGTTTTCTGCGGTTTCGGGTTATGTGGCGATGATGGTGGCAACGTCATCGAATGCGAAGACGACAGAAGCTGCTAAGAAAGGGCTAACTGCTGCGTTTAGGGTATCATTTACTGGTGGGGCAACTACTGGGCTATTTATTACGGGGTTGGGGTTGTTTGGATTATCTATCGTATTTAGGGTATTTAAGGGAGATCCTGTCGCTATAAATGGATATGCGATGGGCGCATCGTTGATGGCACTATTTGCACGTGCGGGTGGCGGTATTTACACAAAGGGTGCAGATATGGCGGCAGATCTCGTAGGTAAGGTGGAGGAAAACACGTAAGTTGAATGAATTTGCATTTTATCTGGCAGGATGTGGATTATTAGCTGCAACTGTGGGTGTGATATGGGTGAGGTTCCTATCAAAAGGTGATCCAGAAAGGTCACTTAATTCTGGTGTATATTTGAGTACTATACTTATGATCATCGGTACATATGTGATAGTGTATAGGTTAGGACTAAATATTGGTTATTTCTGGTGTGTCATAGTAGGGCTTATGGTCGGTATAGTGATAGGGTGGGTAAGTCAGTACTTCACATCGTATAGGTATGCACCTACGAAGAGGCTTGCAGCGATTGCAAGAGATGGGCCCGGTGTTGTAGTGATTAGTGGGCTCGGACTTGGTATGTTGAGCACATTTATACCGGCAATCATTATAGGTGTAGGTATACTTATCAGCTATAAATTGGTGGGACCATATGGGGTGGCACTCGCATCGTTTGGTATGCTTTCCACATTGGGTATCACGTTGGCAGTTGATTCCTATGGGCCGGTAGCTGATAATGCAGGCGGTATAGCGCAGATGGCACATCTACCAGCGAGTGTGAGAGATGTTACAGATAGGTTGGATGCTGTGGGTAACACTACTGCTGCTGTAGGGAAGGGGTTTGCAATTGGGTCGGCTGCATTTGCTGCGTTGGGGTTGATATCTGCGTATTTTGTGGCTATCAATAAGTTTGCGGTTACTCCCGTGAAGCTATCGTTGCTCGATCCACGGTTGATAGCGGGGCTTATATTTGGTGGGATGATGCCATACTTCTATGGAGCGCTACTCATAAAAGGGGTAGGTCGTATAGCTGCTAAGATAGTGGATGAGTCGCGACGCCAGTTTCGTGAGAACCCGGATATACTCAAGGGTAAGGCGAAACCTCAATATGAACGGGTTATCGGTATAGCTGCAGGGGGTGCACTCAGGAGTATGATGTTACCTGCTGTTTTGGCGATTGTTTTCCCTGTGACTATAGGGTTCGTATTTGGGCCAGTGGCGTTGGCGGGATTCTTAGTGGGTGCACTTATTACAGGGTTGCAGGTGGGGGTACAGATGGCGAATTCAGGTGCTGCAATGGATAATGCTAAAAAGTATTGATGGCTGTTATATCTTTAGTGATAGCACCTATATTGGTGAGGGCGGGGCATAGCGCAGGCTGGTAGCGCGCTTGGTTCGGGACCAAGAGGTCGCCGGTTCAAGTCCGGCTGCCCCGATTAGAAATGAAGGAAAAGGAAAAAGAAAAGGTGGTGGAGGTTTTGAAGCAGGTGATGGATCCAGAAATTGGTATCAATGTATGGGATTTGGGGCTAATCTATGGTGTAGAAGTGGATGAAGCTAACCGTGTCAATATAAAGATGACGCTCACAGTGCCGGGATGTCCGTTAGCTGCTTACATTGTGCAGACGGTAAAGCTTAAGCTACAGGAAGCGGGTTTCCATGATGTGGATGTAGAGCTTGTATGGGAGCCACGGTGGACACCGGAGAGGATGTCGGATAAGGCGAAAGAGATGTTGGGGTGGAAATAATCACTCCACGGTTACGCTTTTGGCCAAATTTCTGGGTTTATCGACATC
>NMUJ01000026.1 GCA_002256535.1 Caldifarciminota bacterium 4484_18 | reverse complement strand
GCCACATCTGCACCTTCACTCAACGCTATCTGTTTCAACACTATTGCTGCAGCTGCAGTTATCCCCTCTATGTATAGGTTTACGTGTTGGCTTTTGAGCAATAACCGCCCTTTAACCTCATCCGCCACCCGTATGGTGTTGAGTGCAGCCAACACCTCAGCTTGTGAACTCAACTTAGTGAGCTTCATCACACTATCTCGATAGGATCGACGTCAACTTTCACCTTAAGTTCGCGATACATACCCAGTAATACATCATGAAGTGCAGGTGGATACTCGGTTTTGATCAACACATGTGCACGCCGTTTACCACGTAAGTTAGGTATCGGGCAATCTGCAGGCCCCAAAAACCTGAAAGTTAGGTAGCGGGCAATCCGCAGGCCCCAAAAACCTGATCCCATCAAGCCTATCCACAACCTTATCCAACACACGGCCAACCGTGGGGCTGGTTTTAAAAACCTGTGTAGGTGAGGCGGATACCCCAACCCCACACGCCGATGTAGCTCATCTTCATAGAACTCCATTATCTTACCCCCACGTAAATACTTGATAACAGGTAACCATGGGCGCCTCGTCTGTATCACAATCTCAGCCGGATAGAATCGCACTATGGTCTGCAATAACCGTTCATACGACCTGAAATTCGGGAACATCAACTGGCTATCCGCATCTATTACAGCGACAAGGTCAACCTTATCAAACTCCACATACCGAAATATTGCCTCAGTCCCGACGCCCTTGCACGCCGTAACACACGTTCGACCCCCAAGCTCACATACCGTATGTTCGTACCTTGACAGTTTGGGCACACCGTAGGTGCAACCTCCTTGTATCCACAGTAATGGCATCTAAGCATCTTACCTGCTCGATAATAGACCAACCCCACCCCACACCTGGGGCATCGCAATGTATGGCCACAATCCTCACAGATAAGGTATCGCGAATACCCCCTTAGGTTTATAAATAGCACAACCTTACCACCTCGCTGAAGGATATTACTAATCTTACGCTTAAGTTCGGGCGAAAATATCTGCCTTTTCCGTAGTGTAATAACGTCAATTTTAAGTTCGTCAAATTTGGGTTCATTCACCAGTTTATACTTACCTTTCTTGATATTGAGGTAGGTTTCAAGTGATGGGCTACCCGTACCGAGTATCACCCTTATACCTTCGAACATCGCACGCATAATCGCCACATCACGTGCATGATAGTGTGGATGATCCTGCTCCTTATAGTGTTTGCTATCTTCACGTTCAACGATTATCAACCCCAACCCCCTAAACGGCAAGAATACCGCACTCCTTGTGCCACACACCACACGTAGGTCACCCCTACGTAAAGCTAACCATAATCGCTTCTTATCGCTATCACGTAGCTCACTCGTATAGAATGGTACATCTTGTAACATACGATGATCACGCTGCTCGGGTACCAACACCAGCACATCTTTACCTTCTGACAGAGTCCGCTCTATAGCGTGTTTGTAATAATCCCATCGCACTGTGGGGTCAACCTCCCATAACACATCAACCTGTGGCCGCACATTCTTAATCTCAAACTCCTTAGCCCTTGGTAGCAACCTTGTGATACTCTTACGCCTTATACTTTGTGGTAGCATATGTTCGATAACGTGGCCAACCTCTGCCACATAGTAATTAGCTACCCATTTAGCGAGCTGAATGAGGTTGTTTTCGATAACCTGCTTACGTGAGATTAGCTGCCTAACCTTACGTAATTTGATAGCTTCTGGAAGATTAGGTTCACGTGAAATATCGATTACCCACCCTATTTTAGTCGTACGCTTAAACGGTACCACTACCATACAGCCAGGTTTCACAGGCAATTGCGTCTCATACGTGAAATCACCTGCATCAATACCCACTTTTACGTACATCACCCAATGTTATAAGTTCGTAATCCATCGACCCCACCCCAATCTTTGCTGCATGACGTACCTGTATGAGTGGATCGATCTCCGGTCGTAACTTTCGCATCGTGGTTTCATAATCCACCAGCTCATAGCTTACCATATCGAGTGCAACCGGATCTTCTGACACCAACACACCGCGGTCGAGCCCCTCAATCTTATCACTCGGAAAGCAATCACACAGCTCCGTTATATTCAACAAGAACGTTACGTAAAGTACAGGTTTACCCTTAACGGCACCCAACGCATATTCAGCTATCTTACGTTGTGCGTTAGCGGAAGATTCGTTCCAGTTTGTACGGACTGCACCTTCAGGGCATACTGCGATACATGCGGCACAGCCACTACATTTTTGTTCATCAATAATCGCATGCTCCGTTACTGTGATAGCACCCACACTACACCATCTTGCACAGGTGCCACACGCTTTACAGCGATCCAGCACCACCCGTGGTGCGAGCGTTGAATGCATGGATAGCTTACCACGTCGTGTGGAACACCCCATACCCAGGTTCTTGATCGTAGCACCAAACCCCGTCAGCTCGTGCCCTGTGAAATGTGTCAACACCAGCATCGCATCACTTTTAACTATACCAGTGGCGATATTCACGTAGCGATAGAATTGGCCATTTATCTCGATATCCACACCTTCATTACCACGTAACCCATCCGCAATTATTATCGGTACACCTACGGTGTCGAAACCATGTTCACGTATGAGGTTAAGGTACATGACTGCATCCATACGTGCACCATGGTATAGGGTTACGGTATCGGTAAGGAAGAACTTAACCCGCTTATCAGCCCATACACTTAGTATCTCCTTAACCCAATATGGTTTAATGTGTGTGGTTACACCCTTCTCACCAAAATGTAACTTAACAGCTACAAAATCGTCCGCTCCATATAGGGTGTACCAATTCTCACGTAATAACCTTTTCAATAATGGTATGAAACACCCCTCCTCAACGTATGGAATATAGTAGACTACACTCTTTCGAGGAGAAGCTTCTTGGATGTTAGACATCTGGTACAAACCCAAACGCGTTTGGGCTTACCGTCGATCTTCAAACGTACCTTCTGTAGATTAGGGTAAAAAATGCGTCTCGTCACCTTATGTGAATGGCTTATCTGTCTACCCACCTTGTAAGTTTTACCACAAATAGCACAACGTTTCGCCATATCAACTAAAAATATAATAGGATGAAAGTTGTCAACACAGCAGCTGCTATGTATGTTATTATGATGCGATACAGGTTCATCGTCGTACTACTCGCTATCGTTATCATGGCGGTTAGTTTTATCATATTAGCTCGTACACCAGAAGCACGGCAACTTGGGCTCATGTACAGGCAGCAGTTACCCGAGGATATGGGTATGTTATTTGTATTCGATACCGTCGGTATCTATCCGTTTTGGATGAAGAATACCCACATACCATTATCGATAGCATTTATATCAGCCGACGGTAGGGTTGTCGACATACAAAATATGGAGCCGCTCAGCTTAACTTTACACTTTCCCAGCCAACCAATACGGTTCGCTTTGGAGGTGAATCGCAGCTGGTTCACACGTCACGGTGTGAAGGTAGGCGATACAGTGTATATATCGGGGATAAATTTAGGTGTAAGATTTTAGAGCAAACCATCCTGACCGGTACATTTTAAAGGAATTTATTCTACGGATTGTCGCTATTTCTTGACGAATAGATTACATTACGTAAATTATCAACTGCAAACACCATGAATATCATAGTTTGCATCAAACAGGTACCTGATACTGCAGAGGTACGTATCGATCCTGTCACCAAAACACTTATACGTGAGGGTGTACCATCGATTGTCAACCCATTCGACTTATATGCAGCTGAAGAGGCGATACGCTTGAAAGAGCGCTACGGTGGTAAAACCATAGCTATATCGATGGGGCCACCGCAGGCCGAAGAAGCGCTACGTGAGGTAGTCTCGATGGGTATAGACGAAGCTGTACTCATCACAGATGAAAAGTTTCGTGGCTCCGATACACTCGCCACCTCGTATACGTTGGCGAAAGCAATACAGAAGCTCGGTGATTACGATCTCATCTTATGTGGTAAACAAGCCATAGATGGTGATACTGCACAGGTAGGCCCGGGTATTGCTGAATGGCTTTCGTTACCACAAGTTACCTACGTAGGTAAAATCGAAGATATCAAAGATAACAAAGCCAAAGTGTGGAGGCTAATCGAAGGTGGGCACGAAATTCTCGAAGCCCCTTTACCCGCAGTCTTCACTGTAGTTAAAGAGATAAACGAACCGCGGTTACCTTCGTTACGTGGTAAGTTACGTGCGAAGTCGATACCCATACCGCGATTTGTGGCTAAAGATTTGGAAGTCAACTCACGTTATGTAGGGTTGGAGGGGTCACCTACGCAGGTGGTTGATATCTTCACACCTGAAATAAAGAAAGGCGGTGAGATCTTCTACGGCCCGATAGAGGAAGGTATAGAGAAGCTGTACCAATTTCTAAAAGAGCGTGGTTTCGTATGAAAGACATAAGGGTTATCGAATCTAAATGTAATGGGTGTGGCCTATGTGTAAAGGCATGTCCGTTGGGGGCTATCGAACCCATAGCCGGTATCGTACGTATAATACGTGAGAAATGTAACCTCTGTAGTATCTGTGTGAGTGCATGTAAGTTAGGTGCTATAGAGGTGATAGAGGAAGCCAAACCAGAGAAGGTGGATCTTTCACAATATTCAGGTGTATGGGTTTTTGTCGAGCTTACCGATGATGGTATGCATAAGGTTTCGTACGAATTGCTGGGTAAGGCACGTGAGCTTGCCACCAAACGTAACACCTACGTAGGTGCAGTCTTAATAGGTAACAATGTGGAGCGCTTCACACAAGAGCTCATATATCGGGGTGCAGATAAGGTTTTTGTGGTCGACGACATGGGGTTGGATAGATTCGTTGTAGAACCCTACACAAATGTTATGGAGAAGCTCGTGTTGAAATATCGACCCGAAATACTTATTGCAGGTGCTACGACGAAGGGTAGGAGCTTACTCCCAAGGTTGGCGGTTAGACTCAAGACCGGGTTGACTGCCGATTGTACAGGTTTGGATATCAACGAAAACGGTGAACTCGTCCAAACCCGACCCGCATTCGGTGGTAACATCATGGCACGCATATTGTGTCCACGTACGAGACCGCAGATGGCGACCGTAAGGTACAAGGTGATGCCAGAGGCACCAAGGGATACCAACCGTACTGGTGAAATAATAAAGGAGAGGCCACCCCAGCAGTTGCTATCCTCACAGGTTAGGTTTATCGAATTTATTGCCGACAAAACCGTAAAGGTGAAGCTCGAAGAAGCTGATATCATTGTCTCAGGTGGGCGAGGACTGGGTGAGCCCAATAATTTCAGCCTTATAAGGGAGCTGGCTGATCTACTTGGTGGTGCAGTGGGCTCGTCACGCCCGCCAGTCGATATGGGGTGGATATCATATTCACATCAGGTGGGTCAAACCGGCAAAACCGTAAAGCCTAAACTCTACATAGCAGTCGGTATAAGTGGTGCTGTACAACATCTTGCAGGTATGTCAGGTTCCGACACAATAGTTGCGATCAATAAAGACCCTCATGCACCTATCTTCAAGGTAGCAGATTTCGGTATAGTTGGCGACCTATTTAAGGTTGTACCTCAGCTCATCAAACTAATAAAAGAGCGTAGCTAACCTTTATATTGTAGCATCGCTGTTATCGCATTACGGGCATCGGTGAGCACCTTATCATCCAGCTTGATTTCATACTGCTCGTACTGTAGTGCATTATACACATCCATAAGCCGTAGCTTTTTCATGCTGAAACAAACCTTTGGTGTACCAAGTGAATAGAAACTTTTATTGGGGTTCTCCTTTTTGAGCCGATATATTAAACCTTCCTCTGTACCTATGATGAAAGTTCGGCTATCCGATGTCTTCACATGTCGTAACATACCCGAAGTCGACGTCACCACATCTGCGAACTGTACGACTTCGGGTTTACACTCTGGATGTATAAGTAACACACTATCTGGGTGTTCTGACTTTGCTTCATGTATTTCATCCACCGTAAACCGTTCATGTACATAACAGTAGCCAGGCCACACGATAACTTCCTTATCTGGTAGATTCTTGCGTACCCAATCACCCAGATTTCTATCCGGTAGGAAGATCACTTTATGTGCGGGTACGTTGCGGACAACTTCAACCGCATTCGCCGATGTACAACATACATCACTTAATGCCTTTATCTCTGCACTTGTGTTCACATAGGTTACCACTACAGCGGCTGGATGCTGTTGCTTTAATAATATGAGATCTTCGCTTGTCACACTATCCGCGAGCGGACAACCCACATCCTCTTTGGGTAGCAATACTTTCTTATCAGGTGAAAGTATCTTCGCCGTTTCTGCCATAAATCTAACCCCACAGAATACGATCATATCAGCATCAGTATTCGCAGATAACCTTGCAAGCTCGAGCGAATCGCCCACAAAATCGGCTATCTCCTGTATCTCTGGTAGCTGATAATTATGTGCCAATACTACTGCATGCTTCTTATGTTTTAGTTGCAGAATGTGTTGCTTTAACCTATCTTTATCCAAGTTTTTCATAGCTATCCTCCAGATATCACCTTACGTATCTCTATACGCCATTCGGGTGATATCTTCTCATCTGGGGTGAGTAACTTCTTGCTATCAGTTTCAACAACAAGTACCTCTTCTTCTCTGAAGCCAAGCTTTTTGATAAGCTCACGCACGGTTTTGACCCCATCTACCTTGATGAACTTCTGGTCAGGTTTGATAAAAATCTCCATCCTTTATCCCGTTAGCCAACAACGCACAAAACTTATCCTTTTATAATATCGAAATTATAAATTTGTAAATCCATAAGTGTGTACACAGTTGACGAACCCCAGTATATGCATTATATTATTTATGTTCCAGGACAAAAATGGGTAAGAAGCATTGGACACAGAAGCTAAAGGAGGAGCTTGAATTATACAAAAACGATGCCAAACAGTGGCGTGAGAAGTACTTTACGGTGTTGGCGGAGCTGGACAATTTTCGTCGTCAACTGGATAAAGAACGTGATCGCACTCGCAGGGTGGCACAGGAAAAGATGCTGCTGGCAATAATACCGGTGCTCGATAACCTCGAACAGGCACTCCATTATGTCAAGAATGCGAACAACCTCGATAGCCTCAAGAAAGGTGTAGAGATGATCTACTCGCAACTCAGGCAGACGCTGGAGGAGCTGGGTCTACGGTGTTACACAAGTGTAGGCGAGAAATTTAACCCCGAACGCCACGAAGCGCTCTTCATCGAGGAGACCGACGACCATCCCGAGTAAAGATGGCCAAAGAAAGAATTATAGGTATAGATTTGGGAACAACCAACTCCTGTGTAGCAATCGTTGAAGGTGGTGAACCCAAAGTCATACCCAACCCCGAGGGTGAACGTGTCACCCCCTCTGTGGTGGCATGGAAGGATGGCGAAATACTTACTGGGTCGTTAGCTAAACGGCAGCAGATTATCAACCCCGAAAACACGATATACTCGATAAAGCGGTTCATGGGCCGTCGCTACAATGAGGTTACCGAGGAGATAAAGATGGTGACTTACAAGGTGCTACGTGGGCCACACGATGATGCACGTATGATGATGGGTGGTAAGATGTACTCACCACCTGAGATATCAGCGATGGTACTACGCTATCTTAAAAAGGCGGCTGAGGATTACCTTGGTCACGAAGTCAAGAAAGCCGTCATCACCGTACCTGCATATTTTAACGATGACCAACGTAAAGCTACACGTGATGCCGGCACAATAGCGGGGTTGGAGGTGGTTCGTATCATAAACGAACCAACTGCTGCATCACTCGCGTATGGTATGGAGAAGAAGAAGGGAGGTTTGATAGCGGTGTTCGACCTTGGTGGCGGTACATTTGACATATCGATACTCGAGATAGGCGAAGGTGTATTCGAAGTCAAGTCCACTTCAGGTGATACCCACTTGGGGGGTGACAATTTCGACCAACGTATAGTGGATTGGCTCATAGAGGAGTTCAATAAGGAGCATGGTATCGACCTACGTAAGGATCGTTACGCACTGCAGAGATTACGTGAGGCTGCGGAGAAGGCCAAAAAGGAGCTATCAAGTATGATGGAGACCACGATCAGCTTACCATTTATAACAGCAGACGAGTCTGGTCCCAAGCATCTTGAAATTAAGCTCACTCGTGCCAAGTTTGAAGCATTGACCGCAGATCTCATCGAACGTATGCGCGGACCGGTTGAACAGGCGTTGAAGGATGCTAAAATCACACCCAAAGATGTAGACGAGGTGCTACTCGTAGGTGGTATGACACGTGTACCAAAGGTACAACAGTTTGTACAGGAGATCCTCGGTAAAGAACCTCAGAAGGGTATCAACCCTGACGAAGTTGTCGCTTTAGGTGCTGCCATACAAGGGGCTATACTCGCAGGTGACGAAAGTGTCCGCGATATACTATTGCTGGATGTGACACCACTGACGTTGGGTGTGGAGACACTCGGTGGTGTTATGACACCGATGGTCGATCGTAACACTCGTATACCAGTATCACGTAAGAAGATATTCACCACAGCGGCTGATAACCAGACTGCTGTCGAAGTACATGTATTACAGGGTGAACGTCCACTCGCCAAGGATAACCGGTCACTGGGTAGGTTCATACTCGAGGGTATACCACCAGCACCGAGAGGTGTACCACAGATTGAGGTCACCTTCACTATAGATGCTGACGGTATCTTACATGTATCTGCAAAGGATCTCGGTACCGGGAAGGAGCAATCTATCAGGATAACTGCATCAAGCGGCCTTACGGATGAGGAGATCGAACGTATGCAGAAGGAAGCAGAGCTACATGCGGAGGAGGATCGCAAGAAGAAGGAGGTTATCGACCTACGTAATCAAGCTGATCAACTCATATACACGATGGAGAAGCTACTCAAGGAGCAGGGTGATAAGATTGCGCAAGCGGATCGCGAAGCTATCGAAAATGCTATCAAAGAGCTACGTGAGAAGATGAAATCCGAAGATGCCGAAACCATACGTTCCGGTATACGGGCGCTTGAAGCTGCGGCACATAAAGTGGCACAGGAGATCTATCGTGCTGCCGGTGTACAGACGCCACCAGGTGGTACACAGGCGAGTTCAACCCAACAGCCTAAAAGGGAGGGTGAAGGTCCCGTAGATACCGACTATGAAGTAGAGAACAAGTGATGGCAGTAACGAAAAAAGATTACTATGAGATACTTGGTGTATCTCGTAATGCTACCAAAGAGGAGATAAAGCATGCATATAGGAGGTTGGCACTCAAATATCATCCTGATAAGAATCCCGATAACCGCAAGGAAGCTGAGGAGAAATTCAAGGAGATATCAGAAGCCTATGAAGTACTTATGGATGATCATAAACGTTCATTATACGATAGATATGGACATGCGGGGGTCGAAGGTACGTTCGGTGACCAGGGGTTCACATGGGAGCATTTCACACATTTCGACGATCTACGTGATATATTTGGTGAATTCTTCGATAACCTCATACGCGATTTCGGTATAAGGGGGTCGATCTTCCAAGATCTTTTCGGTACCAGGGTACGTGTACGACATCGTGGTGAAGACCTACGTATAGTTTTGCCACTTGAATTAGAGGAGATAATCAAGGGTACCACAAAGACCATCAGATATACACGACAGGTGATATGCCCCGCTTGTAACGGTAGGGGCGGTACCACACAGACCTGCCCCGTATGTAGAGGTAGGGGACAGATACAACGTGTATCTGAAAACATATTTGGTAGATTCGTAAGTGTGACCACATGCCCCGAATGTGGTGGTACCGGCACTATACTTGCAAGCAGGTGTAACGTATGTGGGGGTAAAGGTCGTGTACCCAAGAAGGAGCGTGTTGAGGTACATATACCGGCTGGTGTCAGGAATGGCGATACACTCACAATAAAGGGTAAGGGTAACGCAAGTACTGATGGTGGGCCACCGGGTGACCTGCTCGTCACAATAAACGAGAAGCCGCACCCTGTCTTCAAACGCAAAGGTAACGATGTACTGCTGAGGTTGGAGGTACCGTTCACCACGTTTGTACTTGGTGGTACGGTTGAGCTACCTACACCTGATGGTAAGTCCGTAACCGTGAAGATAGCACCTGGTACACCCGATGGTAAAGTCATACGGCTTACGGGTAGAGGTATACCCAATGTAAATGGTTGGGGACGTGGTGACGAGGTGGTTGAACTACATGTGAAGATACCAGAGGATTTGCCACGTGATATCAAAAATAAGCTCAAGGAGATTGCACCCTACCTTGCGAGGAAGAAATCGTGACCCTTCACCCCATATAGTTTGTGCTTGTAGATGTAAGAAATGACGGTATTGGGTACCAAGTAACGGATGGATTCACCACGTATCAACATATCACGTATCATGGATGACGATACATCAATATGTAGTGGTAATGTTTGGCTATTTCTCAATATCTCAGGTAACGTACCTTCGTAGCCGGGTCGTGTAAATACAATAGGCTTACAGAGCTCCAGAAGCTTATCGGGGTCTTTCCACTTGTCGAAAATCAGTGCCTGATCCCACCCCATTATGAGATATATCTCAGTTGGTGATAGCTTTGCACGAATTTCGTCCACAGTATCAATCGTATATGATACACCGCCACGCTGCAATTCCCAATCCAACACAGTGAAGTGAGGGTTATCCTTGGTCGCAAGTTGTGTCATCTTCAACCTATGGTGTTTGCCGATCTCGGTGAACTTCTCTTTTATAGGCGGTATATTAGCTGGTATAAAGAATACACGATCGAGCTTTAGTACCGAATATGCACGTTCACTGATTATCAGGTGTCCAATATGTGGTGGGTTAAACGTACCACCAAGTATTGCTATCTTCATAGGGGTTCGAGTTTCACAAGTGGTATGATCATCTCCTGTAACGATATGCCACCGTGTTGGAACAGAAACTTATATCGCTTTTCGTAGACATCAGGGTGTGTGGGATATATGAAAAAGTAATCTTCCTTCGCGATAGCGAACTGCATATTTTCAGGTGCTAACCTGTATCCACGTGGCTCGTTTATGAGCATAGCAGCTCGCTTGTCTTCAACCTTTATGAAACGATCGTATTTGTACCGTAAGCTTGGTGATATGTGTTCACCACCGTAGATTTTGACCCCCTTCCTGCCAAGTATTGCACCATGATCTGTGGTCAGAAATATTGCATAACCGTGGCTATGTAACCCACGTATGAAGTTTAGCAGCATAGATTTCGAAAACCACAACGCACTTAGGTCACGTAAGCCTTTGATATCCTGGACAACCTCATACAATAACCCATGTTTGGGCCGATGTACGAGCATATCGATGAGGTTGACCACTACTACAATCAATGGGTAACGTTTGTAGTTGGCCAAAATATCGGGTAATACCTCAGCATCTTCGCTCTTAATAATCTTGACAAAGGCTACATTTTTTGTACCCCCCCACCTTTTCATGAATGCAGGGCGTTCACATTCATTGTTACGCCATGCATCAGGATATTGCTTCACGAAATCGATTGGAAATTCGCCCGAAAATATCGCATTACGTGCAAATGGTGTAGCTGTCGGTAATATCGAGTAGTATGCGGATTCGTCTATATGATACATGGGGGTGAGCTCCTTCTTGATTGCCCACCACACGTCAAACCTCATACAATCCATCAGTAGAAACAGCATACGTTTATGTTCGTACAAAAATGGTAGCAGCTCTTCTTTCACAACATACGGCGATAGTAGTGGGCCTGTACCTTCGACCCAATCCCTGTAGTGGTGTTCTACATACTGTGAAAAATGCTTCTCGACTTTCTCCCAAAGCCCATCATGTAACTCATGGAACCCCGGTATATCGATACTTATGTCCCATTTCAGTAACGATTTGTAGATATCGATCCACCCCTCAGGTGTGATATCACCTCTATTTAGACGTTCCATCACGTTATTGTAGAACCTTGTGTACTCCTTGGGTAGCTCCTTCTCCACAAGCTGTGGCTGTTCCAGTATCTGCTTAACAACCGCATAGAGTTGTGCAAACTTTATCGGCTTTATGACGAACCCTGCTACCTTTTTGGATAGCGTTTCGGTTATGAAGTCGGCATCCTCGACTTTTGTGACCATAACCACTGGTACATCTATACCGAGTG
The DNA here is from genome assembly GCA_002256535.1 of Caldifarciminota bacterium 4484_18. Taxonomy (GTDB): domain Bacteria; phylum Hydrothermota; class UBA3073; order NMUJ01; family NMUJ01; genus NMUJ01. The sequence continues at coordinate 1,388 of NMUJ01000026.1, read as the reverse complement.
CATGCATATCATTCAGCACAGCTAACCCATCCTTACCTGGCATGATTTCGTCCAACAACACCAGATCGATACGATCATTAAGCAAGATCTCTATACCTTTGTCACCACTTGCAGCGGGTATCACGTAGTAGCCGGCATTTTCGAGCAACTTTATGAGTGGTTCCAACGTAACAATCTCGTCGTCTATCCACAGTATGCGGGGTTTCATCTCACAGGTAATAATATCTGGAAAACGGTTCTTTTGTCACGCATCAACTTTATGTTACCGCCATGCAGCTCGACGATACGTTTGACAAAAGATAAGCCTAACCCCCACCCATAATGTTTGGTAGTGAAGCCTGGCACAAAGATGAGCCCACGATGTTCGGGTTTGATACCTTTACCGTTGTCGGAGACTTCGATCACCACCTTATCGTCTTTTGTACGTGCTACAATGTCGACTATGGTGGCACCAGCATCCACCGCATTACGTAGGAGGTTTTCGAACATCCACGAAACTAACTCGCTATCACCTTCGAGCTTAACATAGGGTACGTCCACGTTTAGTGTTATGCGATCCGATAGCCGTGGCTTCAGGTATCCAACGGTATGGTCGATCACGTTACGTAGGTCGATAGGTTCAAACTTAATCGGTGACCCTATCTTTTGAAACCTGTTTGCTATCTTATGGAGGCGCTCAATATCTTCGCCCATCTTCTCACGTATATGGGTATCATTTACGAACTCAACCCATGCAGCCAACGACGATAGTGGGGTACCTAACTGGTGTGCGGTCTCCTTGGCCATGCCAAGCCATAGATGTTCCTTTTCACGTTCCTCAACGAGATGAAACCAGTATATACCAATAGCTATAAGTGCCAGTGTAGCCACCATCTGTATGTAAGGCGCTACCCGTAGCAGACGTTCGAGCCGTGACGCACCATAATACACATAGGCGAGCGTTTTACCGTGATAGCTAAGCACTATAGGGGTGGTCCTACGGCGTAACTTATCCAACACACGTGTAGGGTCATCCCTTATGTTATTGTAGGCTATGATCTCACCTCTCTCATCCGTCACTATTACAGGGAAATCTATCTTCTGGACAATTTCCTCAAAAAATATATTGACAAGTTGTTCCTCTTCCGGCAACTGTATAAACCTACCGTATAGGCGTGAAATTATTCGTGACCTGTCCTCGAGCGCACGTGCCAGATATTGTGAAAAAAGTAACACCCCCGCCAGTAATGCGATGAGCGTAACAAATACATATATCTTTACTTTGCGACGCCACATAGTACATCAACGAGACGCGTCCATATGCTGTTACCTTCAGGTATGAGGCGGACGATGAGGTTACGTCCTTTACCGTGAAACCCGGCACGTACTTTGGCACGTACGAAACCTGC
>NMUJ01000074.1:3568-5983 GCA_002256535.1 Caldifarciminota bacterium 4484_18 | reverse complement strand
AGTGGTTGATGGTGTATCGCTTGAACTTAGGAGAGGCGAAATAGTTGGGTTGTTGGGGCCCAACGGTGCGGGCAAGACTACAACTTTTTACATGACAGTGGGTGTGATACCACCTGATAGGGGTAAGGTATTTTTAGATGATCGTGAGATCACACGTTTACCTATGTATATGCGTGCGAGGTTAGGTATAGGGTATCTGCCGCAGGAGGCTTCGATATTTCGTCGACTTACGGTTGAAGATAACATCAAATGTGTGCTGGAGTTTCAACCTCTCAGCAATAAAGATAGACGTGAGCGATTGGAGGAATTGATATCGTTGATGCAACTTGAACCCATACGACATCAACCTGCCTATATACGTTGTCGGGAGGTGAACGTCGACGTGTGGAGATTGCACGTGCATTAGCTACAAGGCCGGACTTTTTGTTGCTGGATGAACCTTTCACTGGCATAGATCCAATCGTACGTGAAGAGATACAGGAGATAGTGTTATGCTTAAGGATCGAGGTATAGGTATATTGATAACGGATCATAACGTACGTGAGACGCTTGAAGTCACAGATAGAGCCTACATCATATACGAAGGTAAGATATTGGTTTCGGGTGAGGCACAAACCCTTATAAACGATCCTGAAGCGCGTCGCATATATTTGGGTAAGAGGTTCATCGGATTTTTAGAAATACTGGCGAAGTCACAGGTTGAGCTGTTGAATGTAATCGAACAGCTGGTGGAGACTAACCTATTTCTGGAGATAGCCGAATATGAAGAGAGTGAGGAAATACACGAAGATATGGAGATTGATGAGGAGCTCATAAGTGCTGATATTTTTGATGATGACAACGTACCAGTATATCTACCGAGTAAAGAATATAGGGAGTACCATACCGTAGATAAGCCATCGCTGAAGGAGCACCTTGTGATGGGTTTACACCTGCTGGAAGAGCTTGATGAAACTGATCTTGCTATCGGTGAGTATATCATATATAACCTTGATGATAGGGGGTTCATTACGATACCGTTGGAAAATATAGCGAAAAGATTCAACGTCGATACGGAGAGAGTTGGTAAGGTTCTGATTGCAATACAGGAAGAGCTTGACCCACCGGGGATTGCAGCTCGTAACGCGATGGAATGTCTGCTTATACAGTTGCGTAGAATGGGTGTAAAAGATGATCTACCGTATCTGTTGTATCTTCCCATGATAGGAAGTGATACCGCATTCCTTGCGAGGCTGTTGAACCGTCCCAAGGAAGAGGTCGAATCCGCATGCGCTTTACTGCAAAAACTTACGGCGTTTCCTGCTAAAGTGTGGCAGGAGAGTGACCCTCCATCGGTGTTGCCTGATCTTATCATCGATAAGTTGGATGACAGGTTTGAAGTATATTTGAATGAGGCAATGATACCGAAGATACGATATTTCAAGGAATATGAAATACTTATATACAAGAATGAGTTAAGTGAGGAGGAGCAGAAGTTGCTTGAAACTATGAGGCATGAGGGAATTTTTGCGTAACCTTGATAGAAGGCGTAGTTTGCTCATAGAAATTGGTAACTTTCTTGTGGAGAGGGTACATCAATTCTTATGTGGTGAGGCAGATCTCACCCCTGTGATGATAGAGGAAGCGGCTCCCACATTAGGTGTACCAGTATCCACCATTTTACATGCACTACGTGGTAAGTATGTGCTGAAGCTAACCTCATGTGAACGCTGTCCATTACATGGGTTGTGTCAACCCAACGCTAACAAGATGATCGTAGAGGCTAAGGATACGGTGGGGGTTAATGAAGGTGATACTGTTCTGGTGGAGGTGGATCCCAAAGGTACGTGGTTGGCTTCGTTGTTCCTGTTCGTGTTACCGGCTTCGTTGTTCCTGTTCGTGTTACCGGTGGTAGCTTTTATCGTGGGGTTTGTATCGCTATACTTTTGGAAGGGGGTTGTTTTCGCATATGCGGGTGGTGGTACGTTGTTCACATTGTATGTTATCTGTATGAGATACATAAATCGATGGTTCAGCAGTAAGAAGAGTTTCATACCCCGCATAGTGAAGAAGTTGGAAGGATACAGTGAGTGAGTTATTGCTTGAGGTACGTAAGTTGGTTGAAGATGCATATCCCATGGTTTGGGTTGAAGGTGAAGTCATAGATCTGTATGCGGCAAGTTCGGGCCACCTATATTTTTCGCTGAAGGATGAACATGCTATGGTATCCGCTATTGTGTACAAAGAGCGACGTGACTTAAACACTGCGTTGCTGAAAAATGGTATGAAGGTGAAAGTCTTCGGCACCCTCACAGTGTATGCTAAACGAGGTGATGTAACCATAGATGTGCAACGTGTTTATCCGTCAGGCTTGGGTGACCTTTGGATAAAGTTTGAGGCCACAAAGAGGAAGCTACACTCGATGGGTTATTTTGC
>NMUJ01000074.1:0-3546 GCA_002256535.1 Caldifarciminota bacterium 4484_18 | reverse complement strand
TACGAGATGAATGATTATGGTGAGGTCGACCTTATAATAGTTGGTAGGGGTGGCGGTTCGATGGAAGAGTTATGGGCGTTTAATGAGGAACGTGTTGCTGAGGCGATATTTAAATCATCCATCCCCATAATCACTGGTATAGGGCATGAACTTGATAATACGATTGCTGATATGGTGGCAGATTGTAGTGCACCGACGCCATCGGTGGCAGCTGAACGTGCTACCCCCGATAGGAAAGAGTTGCTGAAACACATGGGGAACCTCGATCAGAGGATGGATACCGTTGTTAGCAGGATGTTAGAGAATTACAGGGAACGGATCAAAACCTGGGAAAAGAGTTATGGGCTCACAAGGTTATGTGATTACATAAATGAAAAGGTACGACAGTTGGGGGTTGTCGAACGTAGGATGGAGGAGCAGCTCCTACATCACATAGATAAGATAGGGTGGGAGGTGTCACATTTAGCTGATAGATTGGAGCATAATGTTGCTACAGTTTTGAAATCGAGAGTGGAAAAACTTGACCACCTTTACACACAGTTGACAAACCTGAACCCATTTGCTACGCTTGAACGTGGCTACAGTATAGTGTTTCGACCCGACAAGAAGAAGGTGATAACAAGTGTGGATGAAATCACGAGAGGTGACCAGCTTTACATAAAGCTTGCTAATGGTGGTGCCTATGTGGAGGTGTTAGATACCGATAAAGGTGGGTAGTTACTTGCGTTTCCTGTTAGTGCTACCGGTGATAATTTTGGATTCAAGTTCCTCAGGTGGAAGCGACAGTATGTCAGGTTCTTCGGTGGGCTTGTCGGCTTTGCTACCTTTGAGTAGTGCGATTATGCGGATTGTATCCCCCATATTCTTATAGGGTGTGCTTATGCGGATCGAGATGTTATGGGCTGACATTTGATGTTTTAGCTTATCGACAATCCTTTGTAAGTCGATAAGCTTGAAATCTTCTCCTCTTTGCACATATAGTAAGAGTTTATGGACAGCGTTAAGTTTACAGTGTTGGAATTGCTCAATAATATGTTGGGTAGCGATCTCGTTACGATTTATGCCGGTACCTTCGCCGATCAGTATTGCGATATCGTGGTCAGCTTCCTTTTTGCAAAGTATATCTTCGATATCACCAAGACTTACGTTTATGGTACCGGAATCGGCGATAAGATTTATCATAGTTTGGATGGTGTCAAAAATTTGTGCATTGAGTTGCTCAAATGCACGCTCGATAGGCATATCCGCGTAGTAGCGGATGAGTGTCTCGTTGTGGAAAACGATGGTACCATCTGCTACACGGGAGCTGGCTTCCAACACCTTAGTGGCTATCTCTTTTTTGTGTTCACCCTCCATGGAGAAAGGGTACACGAGCACCATTATTGTCAGTATATCTTTAGTTTTTGCCAGCTCCGCAATCAGTGGTGCAATAGCGGATGTGCCACCACCCAGCCCAGCGATTATGAATAGAAAGTGTAAGTCATTGATATACTGGGCGATGGTGGGTTTGTCAGATTCGAAAATCTGCTGCGCTTTGTCGATGTTACCACCGGTACCCCGACCGTGGGTGATACTCTCACCTATGACCTCGCTGAAGAATTCGTTGAAACTTTCGGCTTTTATTTGAGCAAGATGCTGACGATCGGTATCCATCGCTTGAGACGATCGCGTAACTTTTTGTGTACTACTAAACCACCATCAGTTATGGAAGATTTATCGGGTGGCTTCACCGGAAGATCTTTCATCACTTAACCATACCCCATTATGGGGGGCTGTCAATAAGTGAATCTGCAGTTAGGACTTCGGGATGGTTGTTTACCACCACAGTATCTTCAAAGTGGGCAGCAGGTTCGTTATACTTCGGGATGGTTGTTTACCACCACAGTATCTTCAAAGTGGGCAGCAGGTTCGTTATCTTTAGTGACAACGGTCCAATTGTCATCCTTAACATAAACGTTGGGCTTACCTGCTACCACCATCGGTTCGATGGCTAACGTCATGTAACGTTGTAATCTTTAAACGTTGGGTTTACCTGCTACCACCATCGGTTCGATGGCTAACGTCATGTAACGTTGTAATCTTAGGTTTTGCCACTTGTATGGTACATAATTGGGTATCATGGGGTCTTCATGTAGAAACGGGTCTTCATGTAGAAACTTACCCACACCATGGCCGGTGAATTCACGTACGACATCAAACCCATGCGAACGCACGTAATTATATATTTCGCGTGATATGTCGCCTAATCTTTTGCCCGGGACAGCTACCTTTATCGCACGTTGGAGTGCTTCATAAGTTACCTGTATGAGTTTGTTGCGTTTGGTGTCCACCTTACCTACTCGGTAGGTACGGGCAGCGTCCGTGCAGTACCCTTTATAGAAGATACCTACGTCGATGCTAACGATCTCACCTTCGTGTAGTTTGCGATCGCTTCGTTATCAACGGATACACATAGGGTGGCAGTCAGCGAGTAGGTTCAACAACTCTGCCATGATGCGACCACATTCACGCATTATCTGTAGCTCGTATTCAGTCTTTACGATGATCATGATGTACGATGTAACCTTCTCTCTAATGCTTTACGTACGAAACCCATAAATACGGGTGAGGGTTCCATAAACCGTGAATGGAATTCAGGATGTGCTTGTGTGGCAACAAAAAATGGGTGATCAGGTAGCTCCATAAATTCCATAAGTGGTATACCGTCCATGGTTTCATGTACACCAGAGAATACGATACCGGCACGCTCAAGATCCTTAATAAACGTGGGGTTGATCTCATATCGGTGACGATGACGTTCAACCACATAGGGTAGGTTTAGGGGTTTACCGAGCCGTTCCATGGGTAACGGTAATCGCATATCGTGGTCAATCCTACCCGATTCCTTGTAGAGTGAGTAGATCAACGTACCTGGTTTCAGATACGCTGCGTAGGCACCCAACCGCATCGTACCACCATAGCCTTTTTCATGCAGGAGTTCACGTTGGTTGGGTATGAAGTCAACTACGGGATAGCGGGTGGTTTGGTCCACCTCAGTGGAGTTTGCTTCTTGCCAACCCAATACGTGACGTGCATACTCGACCACGGCTATCTGCATGCCCCAACATAAGCCAAGGAATGGTATACCATGCTCACGTACGTATTGGACTGCACGTAGTTGGGATGATGAGACCATCGTAGTTCTGTAGCTCCTCGACGTTTAGCTTATCGGCATCAAGCCAATCGATGTTGACCTTAACTTTTTGGTGTGCACCACTGTGTTCAAGTGCCTCGTTTATCGATATGTATGCATCTTTGAGCTTGAAAGTACCTATCTCTATGTATTTACGTACCTATCTCTATGTATTTACCGACCATGGCTATGTGGATTTCGGCTTCGGGATGCTTTAAGTTGTTGACGAGGTGCTCCCATTCGTTCCAGTCGGGTAGCTTTCTTGGTGCTATCTGTAGCTTATCGAGGATTTTGCGGCCCAGCTGCTCTCTTTCGAAGTTAAGTGGTATTTCGTAGAGGGTGTCAACATCGGGTGCGGAGATGACATATTCACG
>NMUJ01000025.1 GCA_002256535.1 Caldifarciminota bacterium 4484_18 | reverse complement strand
ACCACCCACAACCCGTATATGATACCAGGGTCACTATTCTCGGCAAAATCCATCGGCGGTGTCCAGAACCCCTGCATCCAACCCAGTTCGTCCACACTCATAAGCCCATCCGCATACTGTGGATCTGTGCCGGCTGGATCCCAGAACTCTGTCCACAACGCATATGGATAACCCCATGTTGCGATAGCGGATGGATACCTACCTCTACCACCTGGCCCTGTTGGTGGGTTAGCATTCAGCTGCCCACATATCATCATACTATGTAAGCTATCAGCAGTCTCCCAGATTGCTACACCTATCTCACCCGTCGTTGCTATGCTATACTTACGATATACCGCCATGAGGTAACCACCTGCATAGTCCACAGGCTCGTTAGCTGATAGGTACCACCCATACCCATGGTTGGATGAGTCAAACAGTATCGGTTCACGTATTATTACACCTTTCACATAACGTGCCGTGTATGTAGGTGGCTCACCCGGCGTACCCATCAACATACCTGCAGTAGGTTCACACATCACCAACCGCTTACCCAATACAGGCCTCACACACTCCATATCTGCTACACGTAGCTCGTCACCACTTATCACACGCCCCTCTGCGATCGTTGACATAAAAACAACTACCACAACCAACCACATCAATGAACGCTTCATCCTTCCTCCTTCTTTCAGCTAATTAATTTACGCATCATACCATCACGTCAACACAACATCTATCGATACTTTACTTTACAAACAACATTTTATTTTAATCAATATGATGAGCTCGTACAGGTTGTTTGTACAGTACCTACGTCGATACTGGTGGTTGATCGTTTTAGGCCTCATATCGCTGATCTTTGTCGATACCGTACAGCTGTTCATACCACGTGTCATCAAATACGCTATAGATAGCCTCACCACAGGTGAAGCCACCCCATCACTTCTACTTAAGTATGCGTTCACCGTGCTTATACTTGCAATAGGTATACTGGTTTTCAGGTTTGGTTGGCGTTACTTCATATTTGGTACCGCCAGACGTGTAGAACGTGACCTACGACGCGACCTATTCGCGCACCTGGAATCCCTACATCTCCATTTCTATAAGGATTATAGGGTAGGTACCCTCATGGCACACCTTACCAACGACCTTGATGCCGTCGTGAGGGCTATCGGTATAGGTCTTGTAACCGCTGTCGATGCCGTACTATGGAGTAGCTTCACGATAATATTCATGTTGCTTATCAATGTACAGCTCACCCTATATGTGATAATACCGTTACCGCTACTTGCATACCTAACGTTCTACTTTTCACGTCAAATCTTCATGCGGTTCGAACGCGTACAGTCGAGTTTCGCCAACCTCACCTCCACTGTACAGGAGCAGCTCACCGGTATACATCTCATAAAAGCCTACAACGAAACCGCTACCGCATTGACAAAGTTCAAACGTTCCAGCCTCTCCTACGTATCACGTAACTTGAGCTTCATCAAACTCTATGCGCTATTCTTTCCGCTTGTGTTCTTCATTGCAAACATATCGCTCGCATTACTGCTGTGGTTGGGTGGTAAATCCACGATACTTGGTACAATAACCATCGGTGATTTTGTCGCCTTCCAAACCTATCTCGGTATGCTCATGTGGCCCATCATGGGTTTAGGTTACACATTCACCGTACTGCAACGCGGTCGTGCCTCCTGGCAACGCCTATACAAGCTGTTTGCTACCAAACCAGCGATCGAATCACCTCCTCACCCAGTTAGGCCCAAACATCCCATCGGCAATTTAGCCCTCCATCATGTATACTTCGCATATCCGGACCAACCCACCCATTACGTGCTTAAAGATATAAACCTTGAAATACCGAAGGGTACCTTCCTTGGCATAGCAGGTGAGATAGGTAGCGGTAAATCCACACTCACGCTATTACTTGCACGTATGTACGATCCCACCGATGGCCAGATAACATTGGACGGTATCGACCTACGTGAGTTAGACTTGCAATTCCTACGTCACTTCATCGTACATGTACCACAGCAAACCTTCCTATTCTCTACCACCATCAAAGATAACATAGCATTCGGTAACCCCACCGCCTCCGATGAATCCATCACACACGTCTGTAAGCTTGCACAGATATACGATGAGATAATGGGGTTCAAGGATGGTCTCAATACCGTAGTGGGTGAGAAGGGAGTCACCCTATCCGGTGGCCAACGTCAACGTATCGCATTAGCACGTGCGTTACTTATGGAACCCGAAATACTGGTGTTGGACGATCCATTCTCATCCGTAGATTCTGAGCATGAAGTTAAAATCATCAACTCCCTATGTGACCACCTACGTGGTAGGACACTCATACTTATATCACATAGATTGAACAGCATGCGCTTCATGGATAAGATCATCGTCCTTAAGGATGGTACCATAGTTGAAACCGGTAGCTTCAACGAGCTACTCCTACGTGAAGGTGTATTCTTCGACCTCTACCGTAAGCAGCAGTTCAAGGAGCGCATATGGCGAAAGGTGTAAAGACATACGATTGGCGTATCGTGTTGTGGATAGGTAAATTCGTACGTCCATACCTATGGGTTATCGGTATATTGATACCTATCGTTATGCTCTCCGTGGCAATACAGGCTGGGTTACCACTCATCACCCGTACCGCTATCGATCGCTACATAATGCCTACATACCATAAGATATTGCCACCCCCTAACGTGAAGATAGAGGGGCTCATCCCATATAAAGATTCCGTGTACTTGATACCCACTGCACGTATAAAGGAGTTACCACCTGCACTCTATCGTCAACTTGTTGCATCTGGCCGCCTATCTCTGGTAAAATACTATTACAAGCCATCACAAAACTTATTGGTAAGGGTTGACGAACTACACAAGCTTCCACCACGTGAACTATTCTCACTACGTCACGCGGATATATTGGGTTTATATAGGTTGGCCACATTATTTGTGATATTGATCATATCGCTGTTTGTAACCCAATGGCTCAGCGATTACACCGTGGGATGGTTGGGTCAAAAAGTCACCCATTCTATGCGTATGAAGCTGAACACACACCTGATGACGCTGGGGTTACCTTACTTCCATCGTAACCCATCCGGCCGTATTCTCACACGGTTGACGAACGATTCACGTAAGCTACAGGAGATATTCGAAAGCACCCTCATCGTGTTGGTGTCAGAACCTTTTCTGTTCATCGCAATAGCTGTCGTCATGTGGCGACTCGACCATCGGTTAGCATTCATCGGCTATGGGTTACTACCGTTGGTAATTTTGTTATCAAACCTATTCCGTACGCGGTTCCGTCGTATCTATCGCGAAGTACGTAGACTATTGGGTAAACTCAACTCGATGCTGAACGAATCCTTCATGGGTATCACTGTCATACAATTGTTCAACCAACAATCCCATATACTCGATAAGTTTGATTCCATAAACATCAACTACTTCAGGGCTAACCTCAAACGCATTGTAGTCTTCGGCTTATTCTATCCGCTGATGGTTGTGATCCAATACCTTGCTGTGGCATTGCTCATATTCTATGGCGGTAGGTCGGTACTCGCCAACACCTTGACAATAGGTGTGTTGACCGCATTCCTCAGCTACTTACGTATGTTCTTCCGTCCAGTACAAAACATAAGTGCACAATTCAACGTACTCCAGGAAGGGTTGACCGCCGCCGAACGTATGCGTGAGATATTTGAGTCCAAAGAACGTGATATAGATCCCGTCACTGCCAAACGCATTAAGGTTAAAGGTGACATCGAATTCCGTAATGTACATTTCGCCTATAACAGTACACCCGTACTTAAGGGGGTAACCTTCTCAATAAAAGCGGGTGAAAAGGTTGCCCTCGTGGGGCCAACCGGTGCAGGTAAAACCACAATCATCAACCTACTACTTAAGTTTTATCTACCCAAAGAAGGTAACATACTTATTGACGGTATCGACCTACACGATATCGAGCGCACTCATTTGCGTTCACAGATAGGTATCGTCCTACAAGAACCATATCTATTCACCGGCACATTACGTGAAAACATAGAGTTTGGTCACAAACTATCCAAACGTGAACTCGACCACGTACTCGAATCTGCGCAACTGAAGTCACTCGTTTCACGTCTACCAAATGGGCTCGATACTTTAATAAAGAGTGATACCCTCTCCGCAGGTGAGCGACAGCTCGTCTCCATCGCACGTACACTTGCACGTAACCCCACCATCGTGATACTGGATGAGGCCACGTCGAACATCGACCCCGAAACCGAATATCTGCTACAGGTAGGTATAAGAAACCTGTTAGCAAACCGCACCGGTATAATTATCGCACATAGGCTATCGACCATCAAGCTGGTAGACCGTATCTTCGTACTATGGGATGGTAAGTTAGTCGAATCCGGTACACATGACGAGCTACTCAAGCGTGACGGCCCATACGCGACACTGTACCGGTTACAGTATGAATGAGCTTGCCTTTACATTAAATTCACTTATATTTATAAGTCGCGAGGGTGGCGGAACTGGTAGACGCGCTGGATTTAGGATCCAGTCCCTCACGGGGTAGGGGTTCGAGTCCCCTCCCTCGCATCAGATAATGGAATACAAGATTGAGCGGTTAGGTGATTGTGAACTCCTACTCAACATCCATATCCCAAAGGAGGTTATCGACCAAAAAGTTGCATCCAAACTCAAATCCTACCAACGTACCGCGAAGCTACCCGGCTTCCGCAAGGGTAAAGCTCCCATGGATATAATCTACCGCAAATACTACGATATCGCCTTACAGGAGGTGATCACTGAGCTGATCGAATCCACCAGCCGCGACATCATCGCTAAGGAGAACTTAAAACTGCTCACACGTGGCGAACTACTGGAAAGCAAGTGGCAGGATACCACACTCGTATCAACAATAAAGTTGGAGGTCTTCCCACAAATAGAGTTTGGCGATTATAGTGAGCTCGAGGTGAGGATACCCGACTTTAAGCTTAAAGACGATGAACTCACCGCCATACTTGAACGGCTCTGTCAGCTACATCCACGCTATACCCCACATACTCATATAACCGAAGATACGGTACAGACTGTGAGCTTCACCATCAACCTCAGGTGGCGTGGCCTATGGCGTACGTTCAGGGTTGATGATTTCATGTTCTTCATAGATGAGAAGTTTTTCCCCAACCCCATAAATACCGAGCTACTAAACAAAAAGGTAGGTACCTCGTTGGAGTTGAAACACGAGTATCCACTCGACTACGAAGATCCCGACCTCAAAGGCGAGCAGGTAGAATATAAATTCCGTATCGAGAACGTTGAATCACCTTCACCCGCCACTGTACGGGAACTCGCCTCTACAGTTGGGTTCAAAAGTGACCAATCCCTACGTAAGGCACTTAGATCCATACTACAACAATACCGTGATACCAAACGCCATACGGTATTGAAATACAAATTACTCGAAACCCTACGCCAAACGTATGTGTTTGAACCACCCCCACGTATTGTTGAAGCTTACGAAAAAGCTTTCCTCGAACACTATCGAAAGGAGCATGATGTACTCGATCCCAACCTACGTACAACGATCAAGAAGCTTGCCCATATGCAAGCCCAGGAGGATATACTCATACAATTGATTGCCGCTAAGGAAGGGCTTCACGGTAAGGAGCTCACCCAGAAAGTTGTTGACTTTTTGCTCGACAAGGTAAAAATAATAGAAGAGACAAAACATAAAGGAGGAAATAAAGATGCGACACGATGATTATAACCAATTAGTACCTATCGTTATAGAATCGACACGTCACGGCGAACGTGCATATGATATCTTCTCACGTTTGTTGAAAGACCGTATCGTAATCATAGGTGCACCCATCACGGATGCATTTGCTGCAAGCATAATTGCGCAACTGCTGTTCCTCGAGTCAGAAGATCCCAAAAAGGACATCTATCTCTACATCGACAGCCCAGGTGGCTCGATACCTGCCGGGCTCGCTATATATGATACCATCCAGTACATACGGCCGGATGTAAGCACAATCTGTATGGGGTTGGCTGCCTCCATGGCAGCATTGCTGTTGGCTGCAGGTACACCCGGTAAACGCTATGCGTTACCTCATGCCCGTATATTGATACACCAACCCATGAGTGGCGTATCGGGTCAGGTAACCGACATCGTCATACATGCCAAAGAGATAATGCGTTTACGTGAGGAGCTCAACCGCATATTCGCCAAACACACAGGGCAACCGATCGAAAAGATTGCACAGGATACCGAACGTGACTACTGGATGACAGCCGAAGAAGCACATGCCTACGGTATCGTTGACAAGGTGATCGAACGTCGCGAGAAGTAACCTACTCACCCGTGAAATCCCAAACCCTCTCCCCCACTATGGTGTAGAGTACTTTACCTTTTAGGCGTTTACCGAGGAAAGGTGAGTTACGTGATAACGAACGTGTTGTATTGAACACCCATTCAGCTTCCGGGTCGAACACCACCAGCTCGGCAGGTGCACCTTCTTTTAGCCATTTCTTATCCAACCCCAATATTTTCGCAGGGTTCACGGTTAACTTAGCTATAA
>NMUJ01000024.1 GCA_002256535.1 Caldifarciminota bacterium 4484_18 | reverse complement strand
GCACGTGATACCGCCACTATAGCCTCGTCCTGCCCTATAACACGTCGATGTAGGTGTTCCTCCATCTTCAACAGCTTAGCTTTCTCCTCCTCCATCATCCTTGCCACAGGTATATTGGTCCATTCTGATACCACCTCAGCTACATCGTCGCTCGTCACCCGTATCTCTTCCAGCTGTTCGCTCGCCTTTTGGCGTGCCTCCAGCAGCTCCTTCTTTGTTGCCTTCAGCTTATCCAGCAGCTCCTCCCAACGTTTGAGGTCACCTTTATCCTCGGCTTCTTTCACTTGTTTCTCCAGTTTCGCAACCTTATCCTCTAACTCCTTCAAATCCTTAGCACCCGCTTTCTCCTTTTTGGCTAACAACGTCTTTAGTTCATCCAGCTCCTTCTCCAACCGCTTTATGTCTGCTTCTATCTCGCTGATCCTCGCTTTCTCCTTTTCATGTACCTGCTGTTCCTTTAACTCTTTCAACTTACCTTCGATCTCCTTCACCCTAATCTCTGGATACAACACTTTCAATGCCTTCTTGGATGCGGATTGATCGATCGCATCTATCGCCTTATCTGGCAGATGTCTATCCTGTACATACCTGTTGCTCATACTTCGATACTCCTCAGGTGTTGTCGCACCTATCACTTGAAACTCACCCCTCGCCAGCGCTGGTTTCAACAAATTAGCTGCATCTAATGCACCACCCTCCGCACGTCCGGCACCTACAACGTTATGTAGCTCATCGATAAACAGTATCACATTACCCGCCTTCTTAATCTCATCCAGCATCTGTTTGAGCCGCTCTTCAAACTCACCCCTATATTTAGTACCTGCCAGCAGTGCACCCATATCCAGCTGCAATAGCTTTGCGTCTTTCAACTGCTCCGGTACCTCACCTTTTGCTATCTTCTGGGCTAACCCCTCAACCAAGGCTGTCTTACCTACACCTGCCTCACCAACAATCACTGGATTATTCTTCTGGCGTCGTATTAACGTCTCTATCATACGTTGTATCTCCCTTTCCCTACCGATGACAGGGTCCAGCTTACCCTCACACGCTAACTGAGTCAGGTTGACCGTAAATCGCTCCAATGCCGAACGTTCCTCCTCTTGCATCTCCTCCTTTATGTTACTGGGTATGGGTTCACCCTTTTGACCCCTCAATGCACGCATTATCTGTGATAGGTAGTAACCACCCACCGTATCAGGTGAATCCATCATCGCATCCGCAATATGTGTGATACCCACACCATCCTCTGCAGTTTTGGCTGCTTTCTCCAATATCTTTTCGAGGAAAAACGAGTGCGAAGGTTCCTTCTCCTCACGTAAGAAATGTGCACGTAACTTACCTATGATGCGTCGAGGTTCAACCCCTGAATTCTTAAGCTGTAACAACGAACCTCGTAACTTATCCTCGAGATCGGCCAACTCATACAGCATGCGGTTGGCATCTTCCTCCTCGAGCCCCCATCTTTTGGCTACCTCCCTTATCTCATTCGCAAACTCCTTCGGTACACGTAGGCTATAATCACGCAGTATCCATTCACGATCGTGCCCCCATACATCGCCAAAGAATTCACTGAATATATCCGTGCCGAAAAATTCATCTATCAAACTACGTGTACGCCGTTCGGGTACCCAACGTCTCACCTTAAGTGTGACGAACTCACGTATGCGTTCGCCTCGCATATCCTTTGCAATCGCATCCTCGAGATATTTAAACAACGTGTGGTATAGCTCCTTCACCAAGCCAGGTGAATATGCGTTACTTAGCATCTTCTCACGCTCTTCTAACGCACCAATGTAGGAATTTGTCATCTCATCCAACTGCGAGTGGAAGCTCGATAACCCACGTTCAACCTCACGTCTGATCGCCTCCGCACTTATACCACGTTTATCCAGCAGCTTAAGGAATGGGTTACCATCCTTAAGTGTAAACAATGCCTCCAGCAAGTGATCTGTATCAACGTATGAATCGCCACGCTTCTTGGCATGCTTGCGTGCCGCTTCCAATAATGCCTTACCTTTATCTGTTAGTTTCATCTCCTACCTCCTCGGTTAAATTTACGCTAATTTGTGGTATGTCAACAATATCAGGTACTTAGTAACCACCTACATTGACGCTTGACATTCACGTTGTAAGGGTAAATTCAACCTAAAGAGAGATATTTAAAAAGGAGGGAGGATGCATATTTTGAGGCAATTAGACTTCGACCTTGCATATTTGGCAATGCTAACCAAGGAGCGTATCAAACCCATGAGCAGGTGGGAGAAACCAGTTGATAAGAAGAAACATCAAATATTAAAACGCTATGGGTTACATACTGCGATAGTAACACGTAAATTGATGAACGGCACCCCAGTGTACGAGACAATATTTAGTACAAAACAACAATATATCGACTATTATATGCGACGTTTCGATAATAAGCCAGTAGCTAACAGCAAGGATGACAGCATCATCGAAGGTTTATTATTTGGCTACCCCTATTGTTGTGTGGAAAACTTTGTCACCAATGGCTACACACCCAATCCATACATTGGTAAAGAGCAACGTATACTGTTTCATTGGGTATGCCCAAACTGTAAGGTTACACCCACACTTATACCATATTATAAGCGTATATATCGTGAATGTAAAGCTTTATTCACAGAACATCCAATAACTCGTCGGAATAAACTCACCGCGGTAAAAATGCTCCCTGCAATGATATTCTCGTTACTTGCTACGGGTATGGGTAAGCTAAACGGCGATCCACACTGGTTACCAGTAAATGGTGACGATGACGGCGATTATCTTACACACAGTGAGGAGATATTGCTCGGTACAGAAGAATTCTGGCTATATCCATCAGCTGCAGATAGCATAGCGAAACGCTATGCTGCGATAATAAATAGCCTACCAAGGGAAACACCCGATAGTGTCTGTTATGCGATCGATAACCCTACGTATGGGTTCTATAACTGTCCAGTATGTGGCGAACTAATAAATATGGGCTTCGTAACGGTTTATAACACAAAACGTGGGATGCAGATCGACATCCCATATATGGGGTTGCATTTCATGGAACATGGTAGCTTCTCGTATATAATAGAAGGTGATACCGCACGTGTAGATGTGCAAAAGTTAAAGGAGATACTTTCACCATTCGATACCAACCACCTTGTAGTCCCTACAAGTGATGATATCGACAATGATGGGTTGAACTCTGCATCAGAGGAGTATTTTGGTACGGATGTTAACAACCCATATACACATGATATAGGTGTGGATGATGGTTACGAATTTACCGAACGTATCATCGAACGTATAGCTACGGTGGAAGTGGTTGATTACAACGATACACCCACAGAAAGCATCTATATGTGGTATGAGCCAACGGATGGACTTGAAATCTGTTATATATGTGGTGAACAGGTAAACATGGGTATGGTTGAAATCATAAACACGGAGATTAATGATACGGTCAGATTTCCCATCATTGGGTTACATTTTATGGCACATGGTAGATTCACATATCATGGAACCACCAATACTGGTGAGATCGATCCAATCCATCTCAGTGTAGTACTTGATATGCAGCTAAGTGTTGATGAGGTTTCAAAATTGGCGCACCGATATGGGTATGAATTGCTCAATTTCGTAGATAACCATACATCAGCCCGTATAGTGTTCGATAACGTAAGTGATTGTGGTACACCAACCGTTTACATCTATAATGTAGGTGGCGAACTTGTGAAACACATTCTACCGCAAGTAGATGGTACCAAAATCGTAATTGAATGGAATGGCACCAATGAGAGAGGGCAACCATTACCTACAGGCATATACTTTATTAAACTACATACCGATAGCGGTTGTTGGACCAAGAAGTGCTTACTTATCAGGTAGCATAAGCTGGACGTCAACCTTTCACGTCATTTACCTCGTATAAGCTGATATTTATCGAAGCTATACCTTTATCTGGTAGCTTCAAACTTTCCACTATACCCTTAATTACGTTACGTATTAGTGTGCTCACGAACGGGTTCAATTCTATGTTTCGATTGTTAACACTTAACCTCACACCTATACGCGGTTTTGTTGCATGTTCGAGTATGAATCGATATATGCGATCCATATCCTCGAACTTAAACCATGCATATTCTGTATTTATGTCAAAATCTGTCACAAGACACAGGAGTTCGTTCCCTTCCACCAAAATTATCATCTACAGGCTTACGAATTATTGCAATTTTATCATCCGCGGTAAGTAATACACCTGTAGCACCTTTTTGGACAAACCGCCACGAATCCTTACCTTCCACATCGAGGTCAAACCCATGCATACAATGTTTTACCACACCGACGTTGAACCCATCATCTATGAATTTAGGTAACAGATTCACTATAAACGTAGTCTTACCTACACCACTTTCACCAACTACCCCAACCACATATGGTAATCTCATCAAAAGATATCTATCATACGTGCCAATGCACGTTTACCACGATAATCGGGTAGCAAAATAGGTGCCCGTCTCTCAGGTTTTATACCTGCATCCTGTAGCAACTTTATGTATCTCCGCACGTGTTCGAGTGTCAGCTTGCCATTTCCATTATAGGATTTAACATATTCAGCAGCTGACATACCGGCACGCCTACCGAATACCATGCAATCCAGTGTGGAGTTACCCATCAACCTATTCTTACCGTGTACACCACCTGATACCTCACCTGCTACCCAGAGGCCTTCAACATTCGTCCTACCCCATGGATCTGTTTCCACACCCCCATTCTGATAGTGTAATGTGGGGAATACAAGTACCGGATCTTTTGTGATATCGATACCAAAGCGTTTGAACATCCTCACCATCGCGGGGAATGACTTCTCGATGTAACCTTCACCCTGTACTATCTCAATAAGTGGTGTATCCAACCACACACCACGTAACCCGGTAGGTGTGACTATACCGTTATCAACAATAACCCCACTATCTGTTGTGGATATACAGCACCTGTTGGATGGTACTGCACAGTATCTGTATCCCTAAGTTTAGCACCTGCACGATATGCTAACACCAGACCATCCGCTGTCGCCCCATAGTGGTTAGTGGTGGGGAACCCCCTAATATGTAAGCGTCCAAACCCACCCGTCGCCAGTATAACAGCCTTAGCACGTACAATCTTGTACTCGTCCGTCTCCAGATTCACCAGTATCGCACCTGTCACCCTATTATCGCCATCGGTGAGTAACTCGACCACTGGATAGTACTCAAGTACCGGTATACCCCTATTTCTAAACTCGTCACGTAACACACGTAGCTCCTCCATACCTGTATAATCTCTACACGCATGCATACGTTTACGTGAAGCGCCACCACCTGAGAGCTCAACAAAATTACCGTTCTCGTCTCTATCGAACATCGCCCCTAAATCACATAGCCACTTCATAACCTTAGGTGCATCCTCAACCAGTGCTTTCACCACATCCGGTTTGTTCGCAAAGTGGCCACCCCCCATAGTATCGACGTAGTGGATTACAGGGCTATCCTCTGGCCTATCAGCTGCCTGTGTACCACCCTGTGCCATTATGGAGTTGGAATCACCATGCCTCAACTTAGTAGCTAATAGTATCCTATCCACAGGTATGCCTGAATCATTTGCTAACAAAGCAGCACTTGTACCTGCGAGGCCACCCCCTATAATCAGGATATCAACATCGTAATCCACGCGGTTGAGATCGATCTCGTCAGGTTCTATCAATGGATATGCTTCGAGTAGATCTACCACCTCATTGGGTGCGATATCGCCTTTGTTTTGGCCTATTGAAATTGGACGTTTACCACCAGGTGCATAATCTGGATGACATAGGTTTAGAACTTCTTCACGTTCCTCCATCGTCATCTGAGGTGGTAGCTTACCCACCCTCTTCGGGCGTGTCTTCTCTACCAATTTAATAGATTCCCGCATATATTCGGGATACCCACCTACGAGTTTAAGTTCAGCCATTACACCTCCTTAGTAAATTTCGCGCGCTTTTTGTTGTTCCACATAGAGCTTTTCAAGCTCTTCCCTGCTGAGGCTCATCACCTTCTTGAATTCCTCTTCATACTTACCACGCTCTATCTCTTCAATACGCTTTTTGAGGTTCTGCTCCTCTCGTAGCTCATACTTACCATACAACCTACGTACGAGTTGCGATACATGGTAGTGTACGATCTCGGCTGGACATCGTATCGCACATAACCCACATTGTACACAGTCGAACGATTCATTAGCTGCTGTGGCAAGGTCACCCCTAAGTGTCGCTTGTATGTAGTCCATCACCTCCAGCTCCTGTGGGCACGCCTTTGTGCATGTGTTACATGAGACACATCTTGCGAGCTCCGGATAATACTTAAGTATCGTGTTAATATCGCATCGCTCGCTGTTAATATCATACGTCGCCTTCTCCGCAGGTGCAAACGGTATCTGTACAAGGTACATACCATCTTCAACTCTTGTCTGACATGCCAGCACCGCATGTAATTTATAATCACCCTCTTTACGGTAGACGGTTGCACATGCACCACAGAAGCCTGCTCTACAGCCACACGATCTCATGAACCTATACCCCGCATATTCCATAGCTTGCATGATTGTGAGTGCTGCCGGCACTTTATATGCCTTACCCATTATGTATATTGTTACCCAATGTTCTATGTCTTTCTCATCCACTCCCGTAGTTGCTACTTTACTGGTCTCTGCGATTCTATCCATGATGCTCTGCCTATTTTCCATGGTACCTCCTACTCGTGGTTAACAGCAATACGCTTGTGATACACCCTCTATCAATACAAGCTTCTTTCTACTGGTGAGCCCCTTCTCTATTCGTATGCTGGATTTGTCAACCCCTAATTCTTTGCTAAGCAACTTAATGAGCTCCGTATTCGCCTTCCCCCTAACAGGAGGGGCGATTACCTTCACATATAATACATCATCCACGAATCGCACCACCTCACCCTTAGTTGCGTTTGGTTGCACCTTCACCACTATACGAGCTGCTGTAGTACCCAACTGTTAGTCAACCTCCTCAAACTTATCCGGTGTTATATAATCCCCATATTTATTGCGTGCTTCCTCCAACCGCTTACGCTCTTTTTCTAATACCTCAAACACGATCTGTGGTGCATCAGGTACCTTCGTTTCGTAGATCTTCTTGATCCTATCGATCTTGGCCAGATTCTCTCGCACCCTAATCGTGAACTGTTTCATATAGGCTTCTTTTGAGTAATCCTTACCCAGCACCTCCTTGAATAAGCGCTTTAGATCTTCATACTTGGGTATATAACCGGTTGGTGTTTTGATTGCACCCACTCCACCATGTACACGTAGCTCCATCCACTTGTACCATACGCGTTTATCAACTTTATCGTTCAGGAACTCACCTGTCTCTTTATCTCTCAAGAAATAGTTAACCCCGAATATTTTCGGCTTCTTATTCAGTTTCTTACCAAACTCAATATTAACCTGTATGTATTTACCTACAGGGATTGAGAGGAAATCGAGGTTCGACATCGGGTTGAACTCACGTACCCCTTCTTTACCCAATACAGCTGCTGTGCGTTCGGATTCGAGTGCCGCACCTTTAGCTACTATACCATGCACCCAATCGAACGCCTCCTGAACCGGTACCCATGTATCTGAGTCTCGCCCTCCATAGACGATAGCACCTACTGGTACACCTTCGGGATCGTGTAGTCTCGGATCTACATTTTTGAAATGCTTCAACTCAACCGTAAACCTAGCATTTGGATGCGAACATGGTATCTCCCTGCCTTCGGCATCTTTTTTACCAATCCACCATTCACCCGAGTGATTATAGCCACGAGCTGGTACCTCACCATCCTTACCAATCCAATGTACACGTTTATCCTCTGTCACTAATACGTTGGAGAAGATGATCTCCACTGGACTGTGTAGAACTTTCCACTGTATTGGATCGTCTTTCGAGTTTATCCCCTGTATTATACCGAATACACCCTTTTCCACATTCACTGCACGTGCCTCACCGTTTATGTTCCTGATATACGCTATATCGTCACCTACGATGGATTCACCCTCCAGCATGGCGGTTGAGGTTTTACCACATAGTGACGGGAACGCACCGGTAAAGTAGGTTACCCTACGCTTGGGGCCATGTACTCCCATGACCAGCATATGTTCGGTTAGCCATCCCTCTTTTGAGGCATGGTTGATAGCAAGTCGCATCGCGAGTTTCTTCAACCCTATCGTATTACCGCCGTACTGGGTATTCGTGGAATAGACTGTATCTTCTTCCAAATCTATATATATGCGACGTTTATCTATGTTTTTGGAAGTCTTACGTTCATCCAGCTCGCCCTCCGAATGTACGAATTTGAAGAATTTCCTTGTGGGGCCACGCTTTACGAACTCCTCATACCCCTGTCTGTAGAGTATGTTCTCACTATGTGCAACGTAGCTCGAATCCGTCAACTGTACACAAGGTATGGAGAATACCGAGTTTGTAGGCCCTAAGCAGTAGAAGCATACGTAAAGTTCGTGTCCCTTCATTATATCCTTAAGTATTTCGTGTATCTCACGTAACCCTTCGTCCCTATCCATCGCTTTGATTGTGGGGCCAAGATCTATACCCTTAGGTAAGAGGAATTTAGTATGTTCGCGATCGCGTGCCTGATCGTAGTAGCCATCGAAATGCACGGTATGGCCAGGAATTGCAAGTGGTATCTCCTCACCGGTTTTGATCGCTGCTTCACTTATGTACTGGAGGGCTTCATCTGAATCATCTGACACGAAGATACTGTCTGGGTTACAAAGCTCTATGTACTTAGCCACAAACTCATGTAAGTATGGATTGTTGATCGCCATAAGCTTCTTATAGTTGGGTTCATCCAACCTTTCCTTAAGGATATCAAGATAATCTTTACCCATCTTCAAGACCTCCTTTTATTTTAATGCTTGCCAGACTAAGTCTAACAAGTTCTTTACCTCAATTTTGTCCCCCCTCTTGGCAATATTGCCAAGGTTAAGCTCACACGTAGGACATAGTGTTACCAGCATATCGACACCAAGTGCTATTGCCTCATTTAATCTCCTTTCTGCAATCTTCTCGGCTAACTCGAGGTTAGTGACCAACAAACCGCCGCCACCACCACAACATTCTGCTTCTTTACCTTTTGTGGGTAACTCCACTACCTCAACACCTATCATCCTCAGTATATCACGGGGTTCCTTTACCATACCCAACCCTCTCGCTAAATTACACGGGTCGTGGTACGTCACTTTTAGACCCAGCTTCTTAACATTAACGTTGGGCAACCTTTCTCTTATCACTTCGATCACGTATTTGGGGTTCAACTCCGGATAGCTTTTTTTAATAAAGAATATACATGTGGTACATAAACAGATGAATTCATCTGCAGGTAACCGCTTACGGAATTCCTGTTGATGGTGGATGAGTTCATCTTTATACCCCAACACACCGAATGGCATACCGCAACATATTTCGTCAAACACCTTTGGTTTGATACCTATTTTTTCCAGTATCTCAAGGTATCGTTGTGCATCCTCACTCCGCTCGAGGAACCTACATCCAAGTAATATCGGGGTTTCACCCTCACGTATGGGTGGTGTGAGCTCCTTACCAAATATGTTGCCAGTTTGTTTGATTTTATCCAGTAACTCTCGATGTTCGTCGTATACGAAACCTGCACTCACCAGATCTGCACGCGCTGCCGCCAGTATATCTGGGATTGCTACATTTGCTGAACATCTTTCAGTACAATCCTTGCAAAATGAACATTCATAAATCTTACGTACAACGTAATCGGAAGGTTCAAGCTCACCCGTAAGCAACCCATACGTGAGTACTGCCTTGCCACGAGCACTATCGACTTCCCAACCAAGTTGCTTGAATACAGGACACCCCTCAAAACAGTATGCACACCTGATACAGGTATTGAGTTCGGCTTCCCAAGCTTTTAGGTACTGGATATCCATCTTGCCCCCTTTAATGATCGATCGTGATATAATATGGGTATCTGGATTTAAGGAATGTTTATCTTTTGATATCATGCTTTCACCCAATATCTAAGTGGAGTAGCTGTCAACCAATCCTCTGGTGCGTCCATCAACTTATGTGGATTCAATATATTATTGGGGTCGAGTGCACGCTTGATGGTACGCATCACGGGTAAGAGATCTTTGCGTGCTTTCTTCCATGAGGGTGCTTTCGATATCGCTATACCATGTTCACCGGATGTTATCCCGCCCACACTATGCACGTAATTGTAAATCTCTTCAACTGCATGTTTGGCTGCTTCCCATTGCTCTTTCTTGGTGGGATCCATCAATATCTTTGTGTGCATGACACCTGCACCACAATGTCCATATGCAGTCATTATCACACCATACTTTTCGGCTACTTCGTGTATCTTCTTGGCACATTCGGCCATCTTCGAGTATGGTACCGCCATATCGTCGGCCAACGCAGTACAGGCAAGCCCCTCTTTATATCTCGACAGTGCTGCAAATAGTTTCTTACGACCTGCATAGATCCTTGTACGCTCCTGTGCATCATAGCTCATCGCTTTCACTTCACCATGATGTTTTTCACAAATCGATTTCATTGTCTGCATTTCGTAATCCACAGCCTCTTTGACCTTGCCGTCGGCTTCAAAGAGCACTATGGCTTCAACATCTGGTAAACCCATATTCAACGTGGTGTTCACCGCTTTTATAGCAATATGATCCATAAGCTCCAACATGGATGGCTCTGCACCAGTTGTAATTATGTCAGCGATTGCATCACCAGCATACTCTATTCTGTCGAAGGTCGCCATACCTAAGCAACGTAATTTCGGTAATGGTATGAACTTCATGGTAGCTTCAACGATAATACCAAGTGTACCCTCTGAACCGACGATTAACCTATGTATCTGATAACCAGCTGCCTCCACACGTGTGGTGGCACCAAGGTTGACGAGATAACCGTTTGCAAGCACTAACTTCATACCGAGCACATAGTCCCTTGTGGCACCATACTTTACCGACCTAATGCCGCTGGCATTGTTACCAATCTCACCCCCTATTGTAGCGATCCTACTTGATGCAGGTGAGGGTGGGTAAAACATACCGTAAGGCTTAAGTGCACGGTTAAGGTCATCGTCCACCACACCAGGTTCTACCCTGCAGTACATGTCTTCTGGCCTTATCTCCAAGATGCGGTTCATGCGTTTCATATCGAGAATGATACCACCATCAATCGGTACCGTATGGCCTGACATACCTGAACCTGCACCCCGTGGTATCACCGGTATAAGTTCGGCGTTCGCATAACGCATAATTTCCTGTACATGTTCGATAGTTCTTGGTTGTACCACCACATCTGGCATACTCTGGTGTACGGAGGCATCTGTTCCGTACACATAGCGTATGGCGGGGTTGTTGGATACGTTATCCTTGCCAACTATGGATTCTAACAGTTTGATATCTACTTGTTTACCCATATCACCTCCTTACCCCAGATGGTGTCCCGTAATGGAAAATATACCTGTCATGCATAGTTGAGTAAATTCCATCCAAAATAATATTGGTATCCTTGTTGTCAACCTCAATAGATGGCGATGTAAGTTCTGAGTTAGGTTCATCGAACAGCTGTGTTTGGCAATAGAGGGGGTGGCTGCAAGATTTTCCTTGCAGATACTTGTAATCCGAGAGTGTTTGTAATTAAAAGACTTGACTAAAAAATTTTTTCCATAAAATGATATGCAACATTATGGCAAAGGTCTTTCACGTAGATCTGGATGCGTGGAAAGCCGGTGTGAAAGCCCTGTTGCGGGCATATGCTGTTTATGGGCCGATTGAGTCAACTTTCGGCATAAAGTATTCGTTATTAGACGAGGATAAGGTTGATAAGCTTGCTAAGTTAGGTGCAAGAATCTACCCATCTATTAAGTTTTTCCTCTACCCAGTACAAGAGAATGTTGTGAAGGAATTCCAACCCAGGGATACGATCCTGATGGGTGTAAAGGGGTGTGATTTACGTGCAGTTGCAACCTTAGACAGTGTATTCCTCGATCCGGACTTTATCGACGATTATTACAAGCTACGTAGGGATAATACGATAATAATCAGCGAAGATTGTTTCAACCCACTGGATGTGTGCTTCTGCTCTTGTCTTGGAGATACGCCGTTCCCGGAGAAGGGGTTTGACCTGAATCTATCCTATATAGAGGATAAAATTCTCATCGAGGTGGGTACAGAAAGGGGACAAAAGGTGCTTGATGAAATGAATATCGAGTTAAACGAAGCGAATGCAACACAAATCGCAGAGAGGGATGAGCTCCGTAAAAGGGTTGCTGAAACAATCTTGGAGTCGAATAAGAAGTTCAAATTCCCAGAAGATATATATAACCTATTAAAGGATAAATATGAAAGTGAGGTATGGAAACAGCATGCTGAGACCTGCGTCACTTGTTTCGCATGTACGAACGTATGTCCAAGCTGCCACTGTTTCCTACTGCAGGAATTAGAAGATTTCGCAAAAGCACGTGTGTGGGATTCGTGTCAATCGGTTGGTTACGCACGTGTGGCGGGAGGTGCCAACCCACGCAAACACTTGTTCGAACGTTTCCGTAATAGGTACTACTGTAAATTTGTGTATAGGGTTGAGCGGTTTGGGTTACGTGCATGTGTTGGGTGTGGCAGATGTATAGAAGCGTGTCATGGTAAGATCGATATGCGTGAGGTGTTGACTGATTTAGCCAAATAGTGAGATGAGTATTTACAGGCCTATTAAAGCGAGGATCGACCGCGTAATCGATGAGACACCTACAATCAAAACGTTTGTATTGATACCAGAGAAGCCGATTGAGTTTGCGACCGGTCAATTTGTAGAGATAACAGTACCGGGTGTGGGTGAGGCACCTTTTACTCCATCTTCGGCACCCTTTGAGAAAGACAAGCTTGACGTAACTATCATGAAAGTTGGTACAGTTACCGAGAGGTTGCACGAGATGAAGGAAGGTAACGTTGTGGGGATACGTGGCCCGTATGGTAAGGGTTATCCGCTCGACAAAATGTATGGGAAAGAGGTTCTAATACTCGGCGGTGGTGTAGGTATGGCACCATTGCGATCGTTTCTACTTACAGTGCTTGAGACACCCGACAAGTTCAAGCGTATTGTGTTATGTTATGGTGCACGTACACCACAGGATATAGTGTATAAAGAGCAGTTTGAAAAAGAGTGGATGCAGAACAAACATCTTGAGGTCTTCCGTAGTGTGGACAAGAAGGACGAAACTTGGAAAGAAACTGAGGGTGTTGTAACTGTATTGTTGGACAAATTCAAAATGGACTATGATAACGCAGTAGCTGTGGTGTGTGGGCCACCGATAATGATGCCACCAATAATGATGAAGTTTGGTACTTTGAAGTTGCTCGAATTGGGGTTCAAACCTGAAAATATTTACCTTTCGATGGAGAAAAACATGTCGTGTGGACTTGGCAAGTGTGGCCATTGTGCATTGGGTAAATACTTTGTCTGTAAGGATGGGCCGGTGTTCAGTTACGATATGATAATGGATATACCGGAGATATGGGAATGAAACGC
>NMUJ01000023.1 GCA_002256535.1 Caldifarciminota bacterium 4484_18 | reverse complement strand
CTATTTGTCGTTAGTTCCACAAAATTGTAGCCATCATATAAGTTGGTATAGCCATATTTGAAAGCGTACGAAGCACGCTTTATGTATAACTCATACAGTACATGAGAACCTATCTGATGTAAGTCTACACCATAACCGTTACCATACATTAGGTTGATTCGTCTGCATCTGGTGCTTAAGCTGAACCGTGTCACAAACGCTGGAAAAGGTGTCATCACCCCCGTTACAGGTTACCTTCGTTGTAGTCCAAGTAATAGTCGTGGACCCTCGATTTAACGACATGGTTAACCCGTACGAGCTCGCTACCAGGTAGGATTAATTCTGTGGATAATTTGAACGGCCCCTGTTCACCACGATGTATGATAACAAACCGCTTGGTGGACCGTCGGCTATGTTGTATGTAATGGGTGACAGTAAAATGTGACTTCCTCACTCGTATACCGACATCACGTACGGGTAGGTCACCTAACGGTATGTGTAGTGTAGTGTTTAATGTACCCCACTCGAGGTTAAGGTCGCCACGCTCTATGCGTAGACGCCAATCCTCTAATGAGTTGAGTGGTATCACCTCATCTTCACCGGTGGCATCGAAATTACCTTCCACTAATATATCACCGTAGTTGGTGTACCAGTTCATTGTCAGCGTTTGTTCCATACGTAGGTTAGCAGGTGTTATCGAAAAGCTTACACCTTTCATGCCAGTTAACTGTAACGAAGGGCGTCGTCCACCAATACTATTTATGGACGTATCCACGTGTGTGGTGGAATCCATTGCAAATATTCGATATACCATTGGTATGTGTAGGTTGAGCTTCTCATACGAGACGATCAAGGTCTCGGTAGGTACCACCCGATATTTGAAAAACAGCATACCGCTCGAAAATATAAACCTATAGCAACTGGTATCGAGTTCACCACTATCTGTGTATACCACAATAGATTGTGGTATCACCAAGCTATCTAAAAAGTACGGGCCACGTGTACCATTACCTACCAGTAGCTGGGTAAGATTTAGCAGAAATGTCAGGATCACCATAATTTCACGATTTGCCCTTCCCTTAACGTGTAGATATGTAGTTGTGGTACCACCACCTGCATCGATAGCCCTAACCCATATGGGAGCGATTCATTCATGTGGGTATCGAGCCATTCTTTTAACTTACCTCGTGTAGATATACCTGATTGGAGTGCATCCTCTACAATCTGCATGGCGGTATAACCTGTTATCCAGAACGGGTTCTTATTCTTCACCTCCCACGGTAGTGCTGCGAATATGGTGTTATCAACACCAGGTATATCGCGTAGTTCACGTACTGTCCATACGTTATTGGATAAGATCGTGACCCCCTCCTTTATTGCACCGCTACCCCATACTGCATATGCAAGAGGTCGCATGATGGATACGTACCCCACAATGAGAATACCCTCATATATGAGGTCTTCCAGCTCATAGTGTAGGGTGGTTTTGAGGCTACCATCTTCCAGCATTTTCGTATCGTAACGGAAAATTTTGACAATCTCACCCCCCAATGTGTCGACTGTTTGACGAAACGTCTCGAGTAATAGGTTGCCATACCTATCAGATGGTATTATAGCGACAAACTTGTGTATATCACAGGTAAGGATTGCGTATTCAGCAAGCTTCACCATTTGTGCCCACGTGCTACGATACAGTTTGTAAAGGTAAGAGCTTAGTGTGGGTATCCTCGGATCTACGGCGGTAGGTGTGATGGTTGGTAGTTCATAAGTTTGAGAGAGTGGGCTTATCCATTTACAGGCTTTTGAGTGTAATGGCCCCAATATTGCAATAGTATTGACATCAGTGGCTAACTCCACATATGTGTGTACTAATTCAATGGAATCAAGTGGCACAATGTGATGTTCAATACGTACGTCGTTGGCTGCAGCCATGATACCATCGTATACAATCTGGGGGAGTGAATCACCAGTTTCGTTGTAGGTGAGTATGACACCTACTTTTATGGGAAGTTTAACCTTGGGTGGTGGTTCGTGAGGTACCTCACGTTCGTACCACCACATGCAGCTGGTTGTTAACCACACTACCAACAATAATGTTTTACGTATCATGTAGCTTCTCAACAAGCACACTTTTTATGCGACGTTGCGACCCTTGCAAGATCTCTACACGTAATCCTGCTATGTTAAGGTGTTCACCCACTCTGGGTATGTAGCCAATGGTTTTGATGATATAACCACCGAATGTGTTAACATCCTTAGCGTGTAAGTTGAGCCCCAGGATTTCGTTGAGCTTGTCCAGATCGACTGCTGCATTCACTATGTAGCGGTTTTCACCCACCTTCTGTATTTCAGGTGATACCTTCTCGAACTCATCACTTAACTCACCTACGATCTCTTCAACAAGATCTTTGATGGTAACCAACCCCGCAACCGTACCATACTCGTCAGTCACTATAGCTAACGATACGTGTCGCCTACGCATGTCACGTAACGCTTGTAAAACACTATACGTACGTGGTAGGAAATAAGGTAACCGCACCGCTTACCTCCATATCTGCAGGTACTGACACCATATCCGTACGTGGTACCATAACTTCCTCCACATCCTTTTGGTTGAGTTTAAGGATAGCTTTAACCATACGCTGTTCTTCAGTGGCTATAAAACCTTGTTCAACGTACTCCTCGAGCAGGTTATGGAATCGTGTCTTCACTCTGTCTTTTCGATCTAATCTTAGGATTCTGGAGATAAGGTTAATGATAGGATTCATCGCCACCTTCATACATACCAGCAGATAGTATAAGTGCAAACGCTTCGTCTACGGTGAGACCAGATTGTTCAACTTGCTCCTCCATAGCACGGACGAAGAAACCTGATGTAGGGTTAGGCACTGTGGGGATGAATATCGAGTAGAGGGTTTTGTCATCTTTACGCTCTTTACCGGTGACGAAACCTAACGTTTTCAACCCTTTGCGTGGGAATTCAACCCACACCGCTTCTTTGAATGCACGACGTTCAACAACTAACGCCTTACTTATATGCGTAAGTGCACGATATATAGCACCGATGAGTGGTGCACGACTGAATAGACGTTCGATGTTACGTAGAGCCAATTTCCCAATGTAAGTGGATGAAGTCCATCCTATGAGGTATACAAGCAGTAAAACACAGAGCAAACTTATGCCATAGATTACAGGGGTCGGTATCTGTAATCCTGCTGGTAGCATACGTGCGAGTTGCTCTAACAATAGTATCAACTTACGTATTATGAACCACAATATGTAAATGGTGACACTAATGGGTATGAGGACCGCAAGTCCAAGCGCCAGCCGCTGCTTAATTTTAATGTGGTACATCAACTATAGCGATCAAATACGAACACTTCTTCAAAGGACTTTCTCGACCTTGGTGCCGGCGATTCAGCTGGATAGCCGAGTGTCATAAGCTCAACCACCTGCTTGTCGGGTGGTATACCCAGTATTTTCTTCACTTCGTCTTGATAGAAAGCACCTATCCAACAAGTGCCGAGCCCCTCCTCCATCGCTTGTAATGTTATTTGTGTCATAGCTATTGCTATATCTATGATATGTGCAGGTATACCACAAGTAAGCACATAATCGGTGGTCTCAGCCACCCCGACAATAACTACAGGGGCTTCACCCACAAACTGTTGTTCTTTACATGCGGGGACGAGTGCTTGACGGATGGTGGGATCTTTCACCACTATGAACTTCCATGGTTGGCGATTCTTTGCAGAAGGTGCAAGCCGTGCTGCCTCCAGTACGTGGTTGAGTTTATCTTCAGGAACGGGATCAGGCTTATATGCTCTTATGCTACGCCTTTGGGTAACAGCATCAAATACATCCATCGCACCCCCTGCTACGTTAACTCGCGGATAAATTCATGTAAATGTTTGGTCTGATTCAGTAATGTCAAGTAAAATCCACGTTCGTCAGTGTGTTCCAATATACTATAGGATGCAGTATCTATATGTATTTTCCAGAAGTAAGGTTTGGCTATCCCAATGGCACGTGCTATCAATGGTTTAAGTACTGCACGGTGTGTAACGATTACGATTGTGCCATCGGTATGATCTCTGATGAGTTTGATCAAAGTATTATAAGCACGTTGTTGAATGTGGTCTAAAGGTTCGCCACCTTTTATATGGAGTTCCTCAGGTGTGGTTATCCACAACTTCCATAGTTCTGGATAGTTACGCTCTATTTCAGTACGTGGCCTGCCTTGCCATTCACCCAAGTCTATGTTGGTAAACCCATCTTCTTTGAATATCGGTACGTTATGACGTTCATTTATTATCTCTGCGGTCTTCAATGCACGCTGTAGTGGGCTGGTATAAATTGCATCTATGTCAAGGTGGGCGAGTTCGTCCCGTAGTGCACGCGCTTGCTCAATACCACGTGGTGTGAGCGGAAAATCGCACCTACCACGA
Organism: Caldifarciminota bacterium 4484_18; assembly: GCA_002256535.1. Taxonomy (GTDB): domain Bacteria; phylum Hydrothermota; class UBA3073; order NMUJ01; family NMUJ01; genus NMUJ01. Next base: position 8,176 of record NMUJ01000023.1, on the reverse strand, counting down.
AACAACCGCTGTAGGTTGCCCTCACTTTCGCCATGCCGTACCAGTATAACTCTTGTCATTTATGTAGAAGTGTGCCCACCTTATCACCTTGGAGTGCACGGGTTAAGTTACCGCCCTTCATTATATTGAGCACAATTATGGGTATTTTCTGTTCGGCTGCTAATGCGAATGCGGTACGATCCATCACACGTAAATTGCGGTGAAGCGCTTCATCAAACGTCAACTCGGTGAACATCTTGGCATACGGATTTTCGTTGGGATCGGAATCATAGACGCCATCTACTTTGCTGCCTTTGATCATAACATCGGCATGTAACTCAGCAGCTCGTAATACAGCAGCTGTATCGGTGGTGAAGAATGGGCTACCGAGGCCCATCGCAAACAGTACCACATATTTAGATTCGAGGTACTGGATGGCACGTTCACGTACATAACCTTCGGCAAGTTGTGCTACAGGTAATGCGCTCATTATCACAGTGGGTATGTTATGTCGTTCCAGCAGATGTTCGAATATCAATGCGTTGATAAGTGTACTTATCATGCCAATCTTATCTACCACTATTGGAGCGATACCCGGGATGGGATCACGGCCACGAAATAGGTTACCACCACCTATCATGAATGATAACTCTACATGTGGTTGAAGAGTACTTATTTCATGTACCAGTTGCTGCAATAAAGAAATATTCATATCGCGTGGCGTACCGAACGTATCACCACTTATTTTTATAAGTGCACGTCTGTAGCTAAAATTGTTCACCAACTTTGAATCTCACAAATCGCCTTACTCTTATATTTTCACCAAATTTTGATATGTGCCCTTTGATGTACTCCTCAACAGTAATAGACTGATCCTTTATAAAAGGTTGCGATAGTAAGCACTTCTCCTCGTAGAACTTCTGTAATCTACCCTCTACGATCTTATCCCATGCACGTTCGGGTCTGCCTTCGGATTTGGCCTGCTCGCGATAGATATCCTTTTCGTGTTCAATAACATCTTCTGGTACGTCATCAGCAGACACGTATTCGGGTGCCATAGCAGCTATCTGCATAGCAATATCCTTGGCGAGTGCCTTGAACTCAGGGGTTTGGGCAACGAAGCTCGATTCACAGTTGAGTTCAAGCAATACACCCAGCCGGTCGCCTGTATGTATGTAAGCAGCAATTATACCCTCCTCGGTTTCACGTTCGAGTTTCTTTTCAGCACGTGCTATACCATGTTTACGGAGATACTCGATAGCCTTTTCGATATCGCCGTTGGTAGCTTCAAGCGCTATCTTACAATCAAGTACACCTGCACCGGTGATCTTACGCAGGGTTTTGATCTCATCTATGCTTACTTTTTTCATGATGCCTCCGTAGGCTCTTTCTCCGAGTAAGTGCCGGTTTCGAGTATACTTCTACCCTCCTTCACTGCACGTGTAATTATTGAAGTTATAAGTCTTATGGTGTACATTGAATCATCGTTTGCAGGTATAGGGTAGTCGACGAGCTTTGGGTCGACATTTGTATCAACTATGGCAACTATTGGGATAGCAAGCCGTCGTGCCTCTTTCACGGCTGTCATCTCCTTGTTCACATCCGTGATATAGACGATGGATGGCAGTGTCTCCATATCTTCGATACCTACGAGATAGCGTTCGAGTCTGGTCAGCTCACGTTGAAGTGTGAGTATCTCCTTCTTTGTGAGCCCAGGATAGTCGTTGTTATCTTTCATCTCACGTAGGCGTTTCATTTTGAGTACAGATCTGCGTATGGTTTCGAAGTTTGTGAGCATACCGCCGAGCCATTTTTCGGTTATGTAGAAGGTACCACACTCTTCGGCCAACTCACGTACGATGTCTTGTGCTTGCTTTTTGGTACCAACGAATAATATTGTGCCACCCTCGGCAATACGGTTACGTATGAAATTGTAGGCTCTTTCAAGATACTCTATGGTTTTACGTACGTCGATGATGTGGGTACCCATCTTCTCCATGAATATGAACTCTTTTGCACGTGGATGCCAACTTGACCGCTTATGCCCCAAATGTGCACCTGCTTCAAGTAACTCTTCAATCGTGACGAGCGGCATCAGCGTTTCCTCCACTGAGGTGCACGCCTGGCCTTCCTTAACCCATACTTTTTGCGTTCTTTCGTGCGAGGATCACGTGTGAGCAGGCCCGCTGTCTTGAGTGTGGAGCGGAACTCGGGATTATAAAGCACCAGTGCACGTGCGATACCGTGACGGATGGCACCTGCCTGTCCGGACAAACCGCTACCATCAACACGTACGAAGAGGTCGAACTTACCAAGTGTACCGGTGAGCCTGAATGGCAACAGTATATCATTTATGAGGGCAAGCTGGTTCTTAAAATACTCCTCAAGTAGCTTGCCGTTGACTGTCATCTTGCCACCTCCTGGCCGTAACCGCACACGTGCGGTGGCGGTTTTACGGCGCCCGGTAGCCGCATACCAAGTAACTTCGGGTGCCTTTTCTTCTAAAATTTCGGGTGTATCCATCTCATGCCCCTATATCTAATGGTTCTGGGTTTTGTGCAATATGTGGGTGAGAAGGGCCACGATAAACCTTTAGCTTTTTGAGCATCTTTCGGCCGAGTCGATTCTTTGGTAGCATACCTTTCACAGCATGATAGATGAGGAATTCGGGATGTTTACGTCGTATCACACTCAACGGGATAGCCTTGAGCCCACCTGGATAACCTGAATGCCTATAGTAGAGTTTGTCGGTCTCCTTTTTGCCAGTAACATGCACCTTTTCAGCGTTGATGACTACCACGTAATCACCGAGATCAAGGTGCGGCTGATACTGGGGTTTATGTTTACCACGTAGTATGAGCGCAATCTGTGAAGCAAGTCGCCCAAGTGTCTTGCCCGCAGCATCTATAAGGTACCACTTTCTCTCTGTAGTGGTCGTCATACCTCCTCCAACGCACCTATAAATAGCAAATCGACCTTTAAACGTTCTTCGGGCGTCAAGTAGTCGATGTATAAAACACCGTTCAAATGGTCAACTTCATGCTGTACCACACGTGCCATTATACCTTCAAACTTACGTTCAACCCTTTTGCCATCTGCTTTGTATGCACTGATCGTCACTTTACGTGCACGCTCTATTTTAAAATAAAGGCCAGGGAAACTTAGACAACCCTCTTCATTAAGGTTCTTGCCAGAAGTCTCGATGATGACGGGATTGATGAATTCCTCAAGCTTATCGTCCAGCTTCAGAAGGAATATGCGTTTGAGTAAACCTACCTGAGGTGCAGCCAACCCTATAGCATCATGTTCGATGAATATACGGCGCATATTCTCGAGTATGAACTCGAGGTTGCTCGAATCGAAATCCCTAACCTCGTACGCCTTACGTCGTAATACGGGGTCTGGATAGTACCTTAACTTAAACATGCTTTTAAAATAGGGAATTTTGCCAATATGTCAATAATGGATTCCAATTTACTGGATGGATGCAGGGGGATATCGAAAATTATTGACTGATAACCGTTGATTCATATCTTGTAAACTATGCGACTCGCGAGCCCTATCGGATATCAAGCCTCGTATGATACCGAGAGTATACTCGAGGCAATAAGGTTTGGAAAGCAGAACGGATTCCAGGCGGTGGAGCTACATCTATTGTCACCCAATTTTCAACCTGAACAAATAAATAGCGCTGAACGGTGTGCGATAAGGGATGAGAATTTTATCCTCTTATTTCATGTGCCAACCAACTTCTCGTTTTTCATAGATGATAAGATACGACTTGCGACTATCGAAAGACTTAAGGAATACATAGATTTCGCTGAGGAGCTTACAGCATATGCGATTACGGTGCATTTGGGACGCTCAATGCCATTAGCTACACAAGGTAAAATATTACGTACATGGGAACTCTGGTACGAACAAGAATACGAACGCTTATATTCGAGCATCAAAGATATAGGTATGTACATGCAGGATAAGCGGCTATTCTTTTGTATAGAGAATACGTCTGAGATGCGCTACCCACTATCATATGAGGTACTGGAAAGCCTACTACCGGAATTGCCACTATACTTGACATGGGATATAGGGCATTCAAATACTCTCGATCATGATGAGAAGCAACGTGAGGAGGCTTTCTTCCTACGTTTCCTGCACAAAGTGAAGAACGTACACCTACACGATAACTGGGGTAAGATTGACGAACATAACATCATAGGTGAAGGTAACATAAACTGGGGTTACTATTTGGAGTTGCTTGATTCCAAAGAACGTGTGTTGATACTTGAGACACGACCAAGGGAGCTTGCTGTGTTAAGTATGAAACGCCTCCTTAATGTTTGGCACCATAATAATAAGTTGACGAAATAACATGCAAGTGTATTTTCAGTCAAAGGAGGTAAAATGCGATACTTCATGTTAATTTATGCATTCATCTTCATAATGGGGTGCCAATCCAAAGGTACGTTTGAGGACTTTGCGCACGTACGACAGGCCGAGAAGACACTGACGGAGATACGTAATGCGCTCGAAGCCTACAGGGTGGACAATGGCGCATACCCAGGTCCTAATGCTGATCTTAAAGAAGTGTTAGCGTTTCATTTTTCACATGCAGGAGTTCTATGGGCTCACGTTATCGTATCTACCGGAAGAGATGCGTGGTAAGGTGGATTCACAATTAGCTAAAGTTATGTACTGCTTGCGGAAATACGAAGCTGAGGTAGACCTTATCCCATTCGAGGATACACTGAAGATAGAAGATCCCATATCTATTGTGGTGGATGTTTACGACAAACTTGATAAAATGGCACCCGCTGAACGGGAAGCTACCCTTAGGGAGACATTACTTAAAAGAGCTACCAAATTAGCAACATATTTTGATAGTATGCAATCCATGGTGGATGTGGTTACGGATACGACAAAGCTGGTGGATTATCGTAAGAACATGGAAATACTCCATACGTTATTCAAACGCAAATGGGCCGAACTTATGGGTAAGAGGGTCGAGGATACGATTACAATTACGCTGGATGAAGCTACCCGTAATTTGGATGAGCTGCAACTGGATAGCCTTCTCTATATGGAGATGAAAACCGCTATTGATAGCTTTCGCAAGACGGAGGCTGGATATGCGAAATGGGGTGCTATAAAGAAGGGATGGGAAGGTATGCAACGACTTAGGTTATTACTCGATCAATACCGACAAGATATACGACCTATGGTGTATACCTCTGCCATTATGGCGAAAGCGCGACTTGGTCTACTCAGGATAAAAGATAAAATAGAAGATCACAGGCGTGTAAATGGCCGATATCCACCCGAGGAGATGTTCGACTCATTACGTAGGAAAGCGTTTATCGAAATAACCATGGGAGGTGAGGTCATAGATTATTGGCCTGAATACTCACCCGCGTATGCAGAAGGTCCGTATTATGAGCTTATCGATACACTTACCCAGTTTAGAGTATATGCGTATGCTAATGATCCTGCCAAAAGTTACGTGTATTGTGAGGTGAAGCTTAAAAACATGTGGGATAAGGTGGTGAGCACCTTCTTCAAAGGTCCCATATATGAGACACCGGATTCAACTAAGACTTATTTCCTTAAGGCATGGGCTAACGATCGTGGTCATACACTGGTGGTGGCACATCCCCCTACACATAAGTGATGCAGAAGTTTCGTATTATTGGGGGGAACCCAGTTCGTGGTAAATTACGTGTACAGGGGGCTAAAAACGCTAGCCTACCCATAATAGCGGCATCGTTACTCATAAAAGAGGAGGTTGTCCTACATAATGTGCCGAGATTACGTGATGTACGTACATTGCTTGAGATACTTACATTCATGGGGGTAGAGCACCAATTTGAAGGTAACACACTCATCATAAATGCAAAGACAATACAGCAACCTGCAGCACCTTACGAACTGGTGAAGCAGATGCGTGCCTCGATACTCGTGATGGGTCCGTTGATATCGAGGTTGGGTGAGGTTGAAGTGGCACGACCCGGTGGCTGTGCTATCGGACATCGTCCAATAGATGTACACATAAATGGGTTCAAGCGTATGGGGGTGGATATCCAAGAGTTTGCTGGTGCCATCAAAGCAAAAGGATGGCCAAAGGGTGGTACCATATACCTTGAGGAACGATCTGTCACCGGTACAGAGAACCTCATCATGGGTTCCGTTATGGCACAAAATACAACACGGCTTATCAATGTGGCACTGGAACCACACGTTAAGGAACTCACACAGTTTCTCAATAAAGCAGGTGCCAAGGTAAGTATGGAAGGTGACCAAGTGCTCATCCATCCCGTATCCGAACTCCATGGTATCGAATACACTATAGGGCCAGATTATATTGAAGCTGATACGTTTATGGCAGCTGCCGCTATCACACGTGGCGATATATTCATAGAGGGTGCAAGATGGGAAGATTCTACGTCTGAAATACTGAAATTGCAGGAAGCGGGTGTGGAAATTCATAAGGATGACCCTGGAATAAGGGTAACCTGCACACGGCGGTTGAAGGCGGTAAACTTTAAGACAGCACCATACCCAGGGTTCCCAACTGATTTTCAACCTATATTTAGTGCGGTGCTGACGTTAGCTGAAGGTACCAGTTTCGTGGAGGAGTCACTTTATGAGAATAGGTTTACACACTTTCCAGAATTACAGAGGATGGGTGCACGTGTGGTGATAGAGGATAGGGTTGCAACCATATATGGGGTGAATAAACTGTGGGGTGCACCCGTCATGGCATCAGATGCAAGATGTGGTGCTGCTCTGGTGGTGGCTGCAATTGGTGCAAATGGTGAATCCACTATCGATAGAGTGTACCACATAGATCGTGCGTATGAAAGATTAGACGATAAGTTGAGAAGTGTTGGAGCAGACATCGAGCGTATCGGGTGATGAAGATAGTGGATGGAGTACACCGCATCAGGTTATTCCCCAGCAGCGTATATTTGGTAGAAGGTGAGAAACTTATACTGATAGATACGGGGGTACCAGGCTATACTGGTAGGATACTACGCTACATAAGGAAGATGGGAAGGGATCCCAGAGATATAGGATTTATAGTGCTTACACATCACCATATTGACCACATTGGTAATGCGAGACGGCTCAAACATATCACAGGTAGTAAAGTAGTTGCTCACGAGATAGAAGCCCCATACATTGAAGGTAAGCAGAGAGTATGGAAGGACGGTAGAATCTGGTGGACACGTTTACTACTATGGATAGGCCATATGATGTTCAAGAAGTGTTTCACAAAGGTTGATATCAAGCTTAGGGATGGCGATAAAATAGGTAACCTTAAAGTCATACATGTGCCAGGGCACACAAAAGGCAGTATAGCGTTATTAGATGAACACCGTAGGATACTGTTTCCAGGTGATACCGTGCCATACACGTTGGCATATATGAGATTAAAGAAGGGACCCAACCCTTACTCATGGGATGTTAACAAAGAGTGTGAATCACTCAAAAAGCTGGCTAACTTCGATTACGAGTTGTTATTACCTAATGATTTAAAGATCGTCACCCAGAGGGGGGCAGAATTTGTACGTCAATTTGTGCATCACGCGTGTAATTAAAAGTTGACACTGGATGGGTGGGATTATATTCTAAGTGGTTCGCCCTTGACTGACTGTAGCAAGGAGGTATATTTGAAATGCTCTTTAGAGGGTTGACAGTTGAGGAGATTGCATTATTAAGTTATTAACTACATTGATCAATCCAAACGGTCTTTGAAATTCATATCGGTGCTTCGGTTGCGGTACCTTACTCTGGATTTATATTTGGATGGAGGGTTTGATCCTGGCTCAGGGCTAACGCTGGCAGCGTGTCTTAGACATGCAAGTCGAGCGGGGGTTGGTCTCATAGGTTCCCTTTGGGGATCTATGAGATTTCAGCTCTAGCGGCGGACGGCTGAGTAATACACAGGTAACCTGCCTCGAAGTGGGGGATAACCCTGGGAAACTGGGGCTAATACCCCATATGGTGGTAGGAACACAAGTTCTTACCACCAAAGGCCTGCAAGGGCCGCTTCGGGAGGGGCCTGTGGCCCATCAGGTAGTTGGTGGGGTAATGGCCCACCAAGCCGATGACGGGTAGCCGGCCTGAGAGGGTGACCGGCCAGAGGGGCACTGAGACAAGGGCCCCACCCCTACGGGGGGCAGCAGTCTAGAAAATT
>NMUJ01000022.1 GCA_002256535.1 Caldifarciminota bacterium 4484_18 | reverse complement strand
TCCGGTGATTTACGCGAATTTCACAACAAGTTATTAAGTTTTGGTAGCCTCCCTATAAAACTGATAAGAGGACGATTATAACCCGCATATCACCGTAGTATCAGTTTACCGTAGTAGGAGAGTTCACCTTTCTCCATATAACCGGGTGTCCACTGTAGCCAATCCTCTCTTCCCTTACCATCGTTATCTGTGAATATGATATCTAAACCGATGACCTCACCTGGTTGGGGTGTAAACCCCTCTTTTAATGCAGCCCATGGCAGTTTTAATGCAGCCCATGGCAGTTTGGCCTCATATATCTCCGTGGTGTGAACCCTTTTAGCCGTAAATACGATTTCTGTTACATCACAGACTTTGGACTGATTGGTTGCATATCTACGGTAGACAGTAGGTCCATCCTCAGTCATCGTGAAGAAGTATGTGGTAAGAAACTTGTCCAACTTACCCACACCTCTTGGGTCATCACCTACATCGAACGCCAGTATAATACAATCACCACGTGATAATGTGACACCATGTTCGGGTTGACAAAATATGTCATCGATGACTTCAGCTCCAAGGTATAAGCAGGTATCATCCCAACCGAAGTAGATTTTACCACTTTTATCTGATGGACCTATCCATTTGATGGAATCACGTGAAGCCACCTGATACCTCTTATTCAGTACTATGGGATGGATGGCTTGCCAATCTTCAAGCTTACCATCTATTATGGGTGGGCTGCTGAGCCTTTCACAATCATAACTGGGTATCAACCTAATCTCACGCTTGATAGGGATGGGTTGCTTATCTTTTGCGTATGGGTAAAGCACCTCCACAATGGGGGTGGGATACCATGCCTGGAGTGAAGCTGGGCTCACCTTGAAACTGAATACCTGCTGAGTAGTTGGAAGCAACTTGAAGGTTTGCTCGATAGGGGCTACCTGCCAACCTTCAAACCCTTCCAGTTGCCACCTAATTGTGCCAGCAACCGTATCTGTGAATGGATTATCGATTATCAACGTAAGTTCATGTTCGGCTTCCAGCGGTAGATCGATATAGGGGTAGCTGATACATTGTGTACGTATCCCATGGAAGCGTGATGCAATTTCAAATTTCACAATGGTTTCATCGAAAATGCTACCGGGTTTGATGACCGCTATTTCAACCGATTCGCCATCTACCGTACATAAGAGGTAGTGATGGAAATCGCCCACCTCTGGATACTCACCGATAGGTGCACCTGCACCACCTGTTATGACATAACGTATACCGTCACGATAGTCAATCTCATACGCATGCCAGTGACCACTGAACACAATATCTACCCCGTATTTAACCAGCAATGGATGGATATCGTGCATCCATACCCTGCCAGGTGTATCCTCATACGCCCATACGGGGCGATGCATGAACACAAATATGTGGGTAGCATCTTTGTGACGCTGGAGGTCGTCCTTCAACCACTGTAACTGTTCACCTGTTATATAATTGACCTGCCCTGGGATCTCTGTATCCAAAACGATAAAGTGGCACCCCCTATAGTCAAACGAATAGTATAGGGCACCACATTCTTCCAGATAGATCTGTTGCGATACCTCATCCCAAACATCATGGTTACCTACCACCAAGTAGTATGGTGCATCGAGCTCACTTACGATGCGGTTGAAATTCTGCCATTCCTGTCTTATAAGCCCAGTATCTGAGGTGTAGCCATAGATGAGGTCACCCCCCATGATGACAAGGTCGGGGTTGAGTAGATTAACTTCACGTATGATCTGTTTGAAAACTTCTGGCTGTTCCAAAGCTTTAACACCGCGGTTTGTTGGTCTATCCATTTGCTGGCTTGTTGAGAAGACCACCCCTTTATGTCATCTGGGATAAGTTCGATACCCTGCTGACGTGCAAGCTCCATAATGTAATCGAGCTGTTTCTGTGATATGGGTTTGGGACGTCTCACCGGATATGCTATATCCTTGAGTTTTAAGTATAGTTGCTCCGTAAGCACGATATCATATTCACAGTGACGTTTGATACCCTCGATATCGTTACGTTTGTATGCACGTTCGACATCTTTACCAGTGAGAATATCGTAATCATTGGGCACCTCTATACCAAATATGAGGCACGCTACTTCTAACGATATGTTGGCAAATTCGTCATTCATACCCGCGAGCGCCCATAGGCAATCGAAGTGGTTAGACTCTTCATTTAACATGTTCCAGCGATTACGGTCGATATCGAGTTGTGGCTGTATACCGTTGATGTACGAACGTATCATGATGAACGGTATATCAAACCTATACCCGTTGTATGTGACTATACGACGTGGCTCCTTATCCCGTAAGTGGGTCCAAAATCGTCCAAGTAGCTGCTTTTCATCGGTGTTCACAAATACTATAGGTGGTTCGTTTGGCGTTTTTGTCCCAATAGCAACAATCTTCGAGAACGCCGGATGTAAGCCCGGGGTGAACCGCCTTCGTATCAAGTAATCCACCACTTTTCGGTTGTCAAACACTATCGATACAGTTTCTATGTCAACAACCATATAATCTATCATAACATCTCCTAAGATTTAAAATCCATGCCTGTATTTGTGCCAACCTTTGGCTTCCATCACACACATGCAAGGCTTATCATGTTACCCCTCTCTGTAATAAATCGATACACGTGTATCACCAAATGATAACGTACGGTCGGCAAGCTGCCATGGTTCACGTTTCGAATGTTCAACAATAAGGATATAAGGTAGGAAATCCTTGACGATTGGTAGGAGCTCACTCAGATAACCACTTTCGTAGGGCGGATCAATAAACACTATCGCTGTACGCCAATCGCTATCTACGCGCTCCTTCAAGTCTTTAATAAAAGTACTCGCATCTTCTCTTATAATATGTGCGCATCTGCTGTAACCCAAGCTTTCGATATTACGACGTAATATGCTCACCGCAGCACGTGATATCTCGATAAAGAATGCCTCTTTGGCACCTCTCGACAGTGCATCCAACCCGAAGCTACCCGTACCCGCAAATAGATCGAATACTATACGGTCTATTACCTCATCACCCAGCACATTGAAGATAGCTCCACGTACCTTATCCTGTGTCGGCCGTAACCTTAATTTTTTCGAATAATAAAGTGGATGGCCACGTAACTCACCACCTGTTATCCTCATCCCCTGGGGTGGTATAACCTAACCGCTTCTTTGAGCTTCTCCTGTGATATATGTGTGTAAACTTCTGTCGTTTTGATACTCGCATGTCCGAGCAGTTCCTGCACCACCCGTAGGTCGGCACCACCTTCCAACATGTGGGTAGCAAATGAATGTCTAAACGTATGTGGGGTTACTGGCTTCTTAATACCTGCACGATTGGCGTATTTTTGAACTATTTTCCATACGCCCATACGGGTGAGCTTATCACCGTTACGGTTGATGAATAGGTAACCACTATCATGGTGCTGTTTGAGATACGGACGTCCGCGCTCCAGATATATAGTTAGCCAGTCCATTGCCAGTTTACCTATGGGTACGTAGCGTTCCTTACCACCCTTGCCAATGATACGTAAAAATGCTTCATCCAAAAACATATCCGCTAACTTGAGGTTGGTCAACTCACTTATACGTATGCCAGTGGAGTACAGTAGTTCGAGCATCGCCCTATCTCTAATACCTAACGGTGTATAGCTATCGGCAGCTTCTATAATACGGAATATTTCATCCTGTGTCAGCACGTTCGGTAATTTCAGTTCCTTCTTCGGATATTCCAGTAGCTCCACCGGTGAAGTATCGAGGTACCTCTCGATAACCAAAAACCTGTAAAACGACTTGATAGCGGCTATGGTACGTGATATTGAGCTATTCAAGTAGCCCTTACGACGCAGATACGTTATGTAACCATTTACGGTATTTAGATCAACCCTATCCCAGCTTATGTGTCGCCGGTTCATAAACTCAATAAACCTACGTATATCGTGTACGTAAGATGTACATGTGTTCTCTGTGCAACCACGTTCTACCCTCAAGTATGTAGCAAATCGATCGATAATATTTACCATCCCTCTATCACACCATGTACTACATCGTTGCCTAATTCGGTACAGAGTTGTTCAAGTGCGATATCTTCATCTTTATCGGGTGGGTAGTTCACCCATCTCGTGAGCGTATGTTGCCATAACGTAACAGTATCTTGTAATAAGGTGAGTTCAACCCTTACGGTTAACCGATACTGTTCTACTTCATCCGTACCTGTATATGAGAATACCGTACGTTCGTAGCCGGTGATCACACCCTTAAGTTTGATCTTCGCTTTATCCTCAGATACGAGTTTAACCCTACCATCACTTATAAATGCGGCTTGTATCTTCTCCATTATGAGGTTTTCTAACCCATATCGAGTGGTTTCGTTTCCAAACGGATATATGTAGATAGTCTCACGACCAGGTGGCACAAACCCTGTAAAACTATACACACATGCAGTCACAAGTATCGTAAGCAGTGTGATACTTTTTATTACCCTATCATGCATCACATTTTAATTTTAACTTAATTGCATAAATTTCAACCACCAAGTTAGACACCCAACCGGTGGGTTAGCAGCTGTTGAACATAGGTTATGGTTGTTTATTCAGAGGTAGACGACGGTTGGTGTTCACACGTGGTGAGGTTCCAGTTTACTCCGCATATGGGGCACAATCCTTTGCAGTCGGGTTTACATAGGGGCTTGGTAGGTATCGCCAGTATGATGGTCTCACGTAATACTTGCCAGAGATCGATCTCATCCCCATTGTATGGCAGGACACGAAAATCCTCCATCGTGAGTTCCTTGCTCCTACCGTAGAAGCTGGGATGTTCAACAAAAAAGAGGAGGTCGAACGACTCCTCGTTATCAGTCGTGAATGGCTCACCACACCTGTAGCATTCCAGCTGTAACTTGAACTTCAGCTTACCCTTCACACGTATGCGGGTGCCACGTTTGACAATCATAAGTGATACCGTTACATTGCTTGCTAACAATTTCAGGTTCCACGCCTCTTGTGATATAACAAAGGAGAACCGCTCAACACTACCGTCTTTTAGCTGACCAACGTGTAATTTCTTATCCCTTTTTAGGTCTAAGACCACAACTTACCTCCTCTGGACAATAGCCTAAACTTACACATCTGGGTACAAGTAGTTCACCGAGAAATTTGTCCACTTTCTTTACCTCCTTCTTAATAAGTGCAAGCACGAATTTTATCTCCCACTGTGCACGTGCACATAACCGTAACCCCGCCACATGTATTAACTCACGTAAGTTCATCGTCACAACGATATTTGTGGGTGTAGCGTTGGGTAACACAAAACGTGCATCTTCCTTCGGTATACCCAAGGTTAGCATCTCCTTATAGACTCTCATGCAGTGTTCAATTGTTTTGTAGAACATATCATTAGCTTTGTGGTGCTCTCTTATCGTACGAGGTACGACAAACTCAGCTGATGGTTCCACATATCGTTGGCTCTGTTGTGAGTAGCTGGCTACCCTATGACGTACGAGTTGATGTGAGCATGCTCGTGATATACCGGAGATGGCGAATGTAAAGTTTACATGCTCCAATACAGAATGGTGGCCACGCTCGACCACCTTACGTATGACGTGTTCCATAGTCTGGCGTGTGGCTGCTGTTTTGAATATGGTTTCTGGTTTACCCCCTGAATAGCAAGCCTTAGCTGCTGTATAGATCACACGTAAAGGGTCAGGTGTATGAGCTAAAAGTGTAACGTTTATCATTAACTTATGCCTCCGGGTGTCTCAAGTGGTACACCCTGCTTACATAATGGACAGGCGTCGGGCGTATAATTTGTGACACGTTTTGTGATAACCGCAAAGAATGGATAAGGGAAGCTTACCCCATCGCTACGGTCGATCAATACTCCAATACCTGCAATCACACCGCCGTTGGTTTCTATCACCTCAATCACACTGGATAACGATTGACCAGTTGTCATCACGTCATCTACTACGAGGATGGGTTCTCGCTTCTCGATGGTGAACCCACGTCGTAGTACACGTTTACCATGTACTTCTTCAACATATATTGCACGTGTGTTTAATTCACGTGCCACCTCGTATGCGATCAACATACCACCAAGTGTAGGTGCGGCCACCCTTGATATACTGTACGATTTGAAGTGGTTCGCTATCTCATGCGTAAAAACTGGCAGATATTGAGGGTTTTCCAGCAACCTGAACTTCTCAAAGTACACCCCACTGTGTAGGCCGGAACTCAATAGGAAATGGCCTTCACGTATCACGTCCAGTTCCTTTAATAGTCGCTCTAAATTCATCGTTACCTCGTTGTATGTCGGATAACATACTCTCCACCACCATACGTGGGTTATCTGCATTAAGTATGGGTCTACCTACCACGAGGAAGTCGGCACCTTCTCGTGCTGCCCCGTAAGGTGTAAGTATACGAGCTTGATCATCTTTACTTGCACCTGTGCTTCTTATGCCGGGTGTTAGTACTAACAGATTATCTTGCCACTTCGATTTGATCTGCCGTACCTCAAGCGGTGAGGCTACCACACCATCTAAGCCACATTCATACGCAAGTGATGTGAGTAGCAATACTTCTTCTTCTAATTTGCGGTTAAATAGGGGTTTGGATTCGGATGGTGATAGTGAAGTCAACACAGTCACCCCCATAAGTAATGGCTTATTGGAACCACCGCGTGCATCTACTGCTGCACATAGCATGTTGGTACCACCCAATGTATGGAGGGTTAACATATCGACATCGTATTGTTGTAGGTTCCTTACTGCACCACGTACTACTTTGGGGATGTCGAAAAATTTCAGGTCAACAAACACACGTTTACCTTGGGTTTTAAGGTGTTCGATAACTTTGAACCCCATCGCAGTCAGGGGTTCGATACCCAACTTGAAGAAATCGACAAGCCCATCGAGTTCAGCCACTATTCGGTTAAGCTTATCGATAGATGTTAAATCCAACGCTACTATGAGTTCGGCCATTAAATTTTATCCCCAAAGAAGAAACGTATCTCACGTACGGCACTTTTGGGTGAATCCGATGCATGTACCGCGTTTTGGGTTATGTTGGCACCCCACTTACGTCGTATGGTGCCAGGTGGTGATACAAGTGGATCGGTTGCACCCACGATTGTACGTAGTTTCTTAACACCGTTTTCACTTTCGATACTTTCGAGCAATACTACTACGATGGGACCGGACGTTATGAAGGTTACAAGCTTGTTGAAGAAAGGTTTGTTACGGTGTTCTGCATAGAAGGTTTCTGCCTGTTCGCGGGTGAGTTGCACCATTCTAAGGTCGAGTATTTTAAAGCCTTCACGTTCCACCTGTGTAAGTATCTCGCCGATCACACCCATACGGACTGCATCCGGTTTTATTATAAGCAATGTGCGGTTCATTAGAGTGTTTTTATCTCCTCGATCATGTAGTTGAGTGGATTCTGTGGTATACCATAAAGTCGTATCTCGTAATGCAGTTGTGGCCCTTCGGTTGTACCAGTTGTACCTACTGTGCCGATAATTTTGCCACGTTTGACGAATTCACCCAACCCCACTTTTATATCGTTGAGATGTGCGTATAAGGTGCGGAACCCGTGCCTATGTTGTATTATGACCATTTTGCCATACCCCTTTTTGTAGCCACGGAATACTACCCAACCACTTGCGGTTGCACGTACAGGTGTACCTACTGGTGCGGCAATATTTATGCCCTGTGAAACACGATACTCACCTGTAAATCGGTCCTTGATGAGGCCAAACCCCTTAACCAGCCACCCATCTACCGGCAGTATACTGGGTAGGTAGTCGAGCTTTTGTGGGTCTTTCGATACCTCCTTTTCAACCAGCTCCAGTAGCTTCTGGTTAACCTGTACACGTTCGAATATATCTTCGAAGTCACTCACAGATGTAACCGTCGTGTCACGGTAGTACATAAGATGTGAACGTAACGCATTGGCTTCTAATTTAAGTGCTTCATTACGACGTTCGAGCACCGATAGGCGATGCTCGAGGTAATTCAACTTGTGTAGTATTTCATAATAGTCTTTCTCCCTCCTTATGAGGCTTTCGTCTACTTTGGGTTGCAGTAAGTACAATATCACAGGCAAAAGTACGATACCAGCAAAGATGGCAATCAAACTGATCGGGTGAATTTCCCGTACTTCACCCGTATTAGGTGGTACGATGATGACCTTCCTCATGTATCATCTGGCGTAACTTACGTAATGCACGTTCCTTTATCTGACGTACACGTTCACGTGATAAACAGTGTTTCGTTAAGCGGTGTATCACGGTCTTCGTTGAGTGGTGCATCGATTGCGAGATCACGTTGTGCAATCTCGTAGCTTTTGATCACTTCCTTCTCATCGATACCCAGCACCTCTGCTATCTCACGTGGTGTGGGTGGTTTCTGCTTCTTCTGTAGTAGTTGCTTTTCTACGTCTTGTACTTTCTTGATGTTGCTCTTTTTAGACGAAGGTATACGTACGACACTACCGGATTCCTTTATCAGTTTGAAGATAGCTTGACGTATCCACCACACTGCGTATGATAGGAAGCGCACGTTTTTGCTGAGATCGAAATGTTGAAACGCACGTAGTAACCCCATGTTACCTTCGTTGATCAGGTCTTCCAGTGGCACATCATCCGTATGGTAGAGCTTGGCAAGGCTGACCACAAACTTCAAGTAGGAGGATATGAGTTTCTGGAATGCTTCCTTATCGCCAGCTTTTGCCTTCCTGATGAGTGCACGCTCCTCTTCTACAGTAAGTACGGGTATATCCTTTATCTCAGATAGATAGAAATCTACAAGGTTTTTCTTTTTATACACCATTGTTGTACCTCCTTAGTTTTATTCAGGTTTGATAGCAATTAAAATATCCTTACCTTGACGTTCAATAAGAAACAATATAGGTGTGGTTCTATCTTTATACTCCTGGGATGCACGTTCATAATCTTCGAGCGATTTGATTTCGATATCACCTATCATCTTGATGCGGTCGCCTTTTTGTATACCGGCCTCATCTGCTGGCGAACCATGTGATACATCTACTACTGTAACCCCAGCCTCTGTGGATTCTACGCGCATACCGAGCCAACCGTAGATTTTGGTTTCACCCTTTTCACGTGGTTCAAGTATCACTTCAGTCTCTATCTCACGTTTACCACGTATCAGCTTAACCTTTATAGGTTCACCTATAGGGCTGTGTGCAACAATAACGGCGAAGTTGGCAAATGTAACCTTTTTGCCGTTGAACTCTATGATCACATCTTTGGGTTTGATACCGGCTTTGTCGGCAGGTGACCCATCTACCACTTCTACAATGACTACACCTTCTACTTTTTCGAGCCCCAACGCTTGTGCAAGGTCGGCATCCAGCTTCTGATAGGTGACACCCAACCATGCACGTTGTACCTTGTGGTACTTCATGAGGTCTTCCACTATACGCTTTACGGTATTACTTGGTATGGCGAACCCCAACCCTATGTAGTAACGTGTACCAGTGGCTATAGCTACGTTTATACCGACTACCTTACCCTCAATGTTGGAGATCCCAATACTTGGTATGTCCTATTGGTAACACACGACCTTTAGCACTCACTATACCCATGGTGACAGTCCTTGCATATTGGGGGCCAAGCGGGCTACCGACGGCGATCACCCATTCACCAACTCTGAGCGAATCTGAATCACCCCATTCGATATACGGGAGTTCGTGTTCTGTATCTACCTTAAGTAATGCAATATCTGTTACACTGTCGATACCTACGATTTCGACCTCTTTGAAGGTTTCCTCTTCCGTGCTTACTATAATATTTTCGGCGTGTGCTATCACGTGGTAATTGGTTACCACGTAGCCATCGGATGTGATTATAACACCTGACCCGAGGCTCTTCAGGCGTTGCTTCCATTCATACTCAGGGAAGTACTTCCTGAAATACCTGAAAAACGGATCTTCGAACATCTCGCTGAATGGACTGGGTATCTCCACCACCTTTTCTGCACTTATGTTCACGACTGCAGGTAATACTTTAGCACAAGCTTCAACAAAAGGCCCATGCTCATAGGCGTTCAAGATGATGGGTAAAAAAATTCCCACCATCAAGCATCCCCATTTGTCCGATCTCATCGGCACCTCCTTATTATAAAATTAAGGAAAAAAGGTAATTGTCAACCTAGCGCCATACCAATCCAGTTGAATGCATCCTCGGTCAACCCCGCCCTCCTATATGCATCTTGTTCAGTCTCCTTCCAACGACGCTGTAGACGTTGCCATGCATCCATAGCCTCAGGGTGCTCACGTATGAAGGCAGTATCCTGTAGCTGTGACAGCGAGTCAACCTTAAACCTGCGCATGAAGTCACGTATGTAGGTTTGATGACGTGCGATGGCAAGCTCGAGCGCCTTTGCCGCCTTTATGTATTTATCGGCAAGCTCCTTGGTAACCTTGCCATCAGGTGGTGGTGTGAACTTAGTCTGCTCCTGCTTCTTACAGCCAGCTACCATCAATACAGCTAACCCGATAGTTGCTAACCTTTGCACCATTATTTAACCGTCGCTGGCACTTTATGAATGAGGTTCAATGCTTCCACAGATTTACCCATACGTCGATATTTTTCCCAATTGTAGTAGTATTCGCGGTTGAATATGCAGCCAGGGTCGGGACCTTTGAAATCGTCAAAATACACGTAAGCACGTGCACGACAGCCACCACATACTGCTTGGTAGGGACATTCCGCACAGTGTCCCCATAGGTCGGAACGATCGCGTAGGTACTCCATGAATGGACTATTCCAGATCTCCTCGAACGTATGTTCACGTAGGTTACCGACAGTGATATATGGCATATACACACAGGGGGTGACCCTACCATCGGGTTGTACAGAACAATAGGCTCTACCGGCACCACAACCACCTACTATATCAGCGATGACACCCAGCTCTTTGGCTTTCGCATCACCATAATGTGTGAATATAATGGTGTCGGAACCCATCATCTTGCAATACCTTGCAAGCTGTGGTGCTGTCGTAGCTACCGTGTGGTAACCAGCTTCGAGCTCCTCATACATTACACGGAAGGCCTCTTCACGTTCCTCGGGTGTAATGTCCATGTCCATGTCGCCACGTCCCACGGGTATGTAATTATAGACGATAACTTTGTAGGCACCGATTTCCTTTTGTAGCTTGAACATCTTCGGTAGCTCATCCTTATTGTATTTCGTGAGCGTAAACTGTATAACGGTGGTGATACCTACATCGTTGAGGTTCTTTATACCCTGGACTGCACGTTCCCACATACCAGGTACACCACGGAATTCGTCATGCTTCTTGGGGTCGGCTGCGTCAAGGCTAACCGCTATGTAGCCGAAGCCGATCTCTTTTGCACGTGCAGCATTCTCCTTGTTGGCAAACAATGTACCGTTGGAAGCTATGCTGAGGTAGAAACCTCTCTTCTTCGCAGCCTCGGCGAGCTCCCAAAAGTCAGCCGCCATCAGGGGTTCACCACCCGAGAAGAATATCGTAGGTACGTGATTTTTATCCAGCTCCTCCAATACATGGTACTTCTCATCAGTGGTGAGCTCATTGGTGGGACCCGACCTTAACACGCCTGCATCTTCGTAACAGTGCTTACATCTGAGGTTACATCTATAGGTGAAGTTCCATACCACCATGATGGGTGCGACAAAGTTCTGTGGTGTCTGTAACCCATATTTACGTAGGGATTTGAGTGATACCAACAGTATCTTACGAATGGTGGGGTTCTGTAGCTCGCGTTTCATACGTTCGTCGTCTGCATTGAAAGCACGCTTTATTATGTCGATAACTTTAAATAGTGGGTAATTACGTAGTTTCTCCCATGCTGGCGTATGAGTCTTCTGTACGTATGCGTCGATAACATGTTCCAACCGCGTACGACCATCTTCCTCTACATGTAAGGCGCTATCGATAATTTTGCGGCTGATGGCATTTTCGAGCATCAGCTTCACACGTACAACATCGAACCGCGTCTTCGAAACCACCCATAAACTCATTGAACCCTCCTTGCTATCAAAAATAAGATTTTATTATATGTG
>NMUJ01000021.1 GCA_002256535.1 Caldifarciminota bacterium 4484_18 | reverse complement strand
TAAGTACGAGTGTCAATACATCACCTGGCCCCAACGTATAAGTATAGGGGTCAACATATGGCACTATTGTGGGTTGATACTCTTTATATCCCTCTGTGTATCCCTTATACCCCCCTGTGTATTCTATCTCTAACGCTAGGATAAGCATTAATATCTGCATGTCTTTTTAATGATAAAGTTTAACCTTAGAGGTCAAGCACCAACTTAAGCTATTGCCTATGTTTATCCAGCAGCTCCTCATATAAAGAGTGTATGGCGTTGATCACAATCCCTTCAGAAAATTCACTCAACACCCTCTCTCTACCAATACTTCCCATCCTTAGGCGAAGCTCTTCATCGAGTATCAGTTTCTCCAGTGCCTCCGCTAATTTCTTGCTATCAAAAGGTGGTACAAGGTAGCCGTTGACACCATCAATTACAACCTCACGACATCCTGGTACATCTGTTGTCACTACCGGTATACCCATGGCCATTGCCTCCAACACCCCCTTAGGTAAACCCTCTCGGTAACTTGGTAATACGTAAATATCAGTTATGGCAAGTATGTCTCGGATGTTTTCCCTTTTACCTAAGAACTTTATGTAACCACATCTACCTACATCCTCGATAAACCTATGGGAGACCGAACCTGGGTTACCACTGTCACTCCATCCAACTATCAAAAATGTAACGTTTTCATATTTTGAGTGTATCATCCGTGCAGCCTCTACAAGCTCATATATCCCCTTGTGCCATATAAGCCTACCTGTCATAGTGATCACTATATCATTAGTGGAGACACCGAGACTCGCTCTAACTATTCTCTTACGTGCTTGAGGCACCTTATCCGGTGAGAAAAACTCCACATTCACGCCCGTACCTTTTATTACCATGAATTTGTCACGGTTATTAGTTAAATGAACAAACTCGTTTAGATCATCTTCGTTATGGAATATCACTTTATCCGCGTACTTAAAACAATAGCGATAGAGTCTCGACGTAACAAAACGATACAGTTTCACTTTTACACCGTTTTGCTCCGTATATATATATCCAAGCCCTGGTATATGGTTTATAATAATCGGTATGTGTGCTAACCTTCCCGCAATAGTACCGTATAGATTGGGTTTATGTAAAAACGTATGCAATATCGTGGGTCTCAGTTTTTTGAAAATCCTATACAACGAAAGGATGGTGATAATTTCATGGATAGGGTTGACACTCTTCCTTTCTATAGGATAACGAATCACGGGGATGCCCTCATTTTCGAGATAGTTTTCTGCCTCTTTCTTTTGTATCACACCATATACCGTATACCCTCTACTCATCAGGGATTTCATCCACGACAACCTGAAATTACGCAGATACCATTCCGTATGTGACAAATATGCGATCTTCATACCTGTAGCCACATTTTGGTCATTTTCTCAACTGTTCGGTAAAACTCCTCTCGTATATTTTGCAGAATATCGCTTCTGTATCCCTTAGCTACTTCGTAATTTCGTTTTGCCATTTCAACCATCCGCAATGGATTATTCAATACTTCATATATCTTATTGGCCAACCCCTTAACATCACCAGGGCTTACTAATACCTCGTGAGGTAACACTTCCGGAATACCACCCACCCGTGTACCTATACACGGTAAGCCACACGCCATAGCTTCCAACAATGCACGTGGCAACCCCTCAGAAAACGATGGCAATACGAACAGATCTGCTTCACGTAATCTTTTAAAGATCGGCATACCTGGAGGCAATTTGCCCTGAAAATTTACTCTATCATCAATATGTAACCTCTTCGCCAAACGCTCCAGCTTACTTCGATATTTACCATCCCCTATTATTGTAAGATTTATATCCATCCCACTTTTTGCACATAAAGCAACCGCTTTCAACAATACATCTACCCCTTTGTAAGGGCGTGCAAGGCTACCCACAAAAATCAGCTGTTTGGGTTGCGTCCTTGCAAATCTTTCAAAATCTGGAATCTCTTCAAACAGAGATTCCGGCAGCTCCACACTGGAGATGCTAAAGCTTGCCACACCATCAGCTGTGGGATATTTGCTCTGTAGAAATTTTTTCGTCACATAAGCGACTGCTATGGCGTTCCTACATTGTATGCGCAATATTTTGGGCATCACAACTTTAGCCACCACAGCCCATGGCGTTCTTATTGATTTAATATTAAAAAGTTCACAAGGATCACCTGCTACCTCAAGTGCATAAGGTTTTTTGAATTTTCGCAACATGAAACAGAGTAGTGTCCCCACAATACCTGGTACTCTAAGTATGAAACTACCACGTTGGGTTGCTATTTCTCTGATTTTACTCCACAGGTGTGTCCAAAAAAGTATCACCCCACTGGGTCCTGTAAAATCGGGTAGCTCTGCAATTTTAACGTATCTGTTATCCGCTAGTGTATAGTTGGAATGAAGCTTATTAATCGGTCTCACACGAGCTACAACCACAACTTCGTCGAACACACTCAGATATCGCTTCCAATAAGAATAGCCATATGTTGTTACACTGTAATGTCTACCCTCGTATTTCACAAAATGCGTATCAATTCCCACAAACACACGCATCGTCGTTCACCTCTTAGAAACTCCGATAGCTGTTAGACTGACAACCAACCCCCTAAAGATTGCACTCGCAATTACGTTGTCCAAATCCATAAACAACATTATAAACAGCAAGAGTGATAACACCGGTGCGAGCACATACCGCATATCACCCGGTTGCCAACCGGACTTCCATTTTCGGTATATGCCGAGTAAGAATCCCCATATGTAAAAGACAAACGGCACCCCTATGGGGCCGAAATTTAACATCGCCTCACCCGCTAACCCATACACACGGACAGAAGCCCATCCCTCTGGCTTATACGACCCCTTACCCAACAGTATCTCGGTACCAGCTTTCATCTTAGTAGGTGGTCTATTAGGCCATATGGCTTTGGGGATCAGAATTGCAACATCTCCCACGTACGATCTACCCATTTGCAAATCATAATGCTGAGGATACTCCATCAACTTATAGAGGATATAAGCTTGAATGTTAGCACGTGATAAATCCTCAAGCAACAGAAACTGACCAGTACGTCCAGTGTATTTACTAACCTCCTCGATCTCCACCTTTTCCATTGCTGTGGTCGCCTTTGCTCCTAATGCCTTGTAAAACCCATATATGTAGGAAAACAACAGGAGTAATGCTGCACCTACCACCAAAAATATGGATGGGATACGACGCCACATGTAGTGGATCATACCTACTCCGATAAATAATGAGAAGATTACATTGCTACGGCTACCGCGTAGCCCACCATCAACAAACTGCAGTATAAAAAACATCAGTATAATAAACACTATAAAAGGCCAAGACTTTGACCACCTATTCCTCACCCCCAATAGTACCACCAACAACAATAATACCTTAGGCATAGACTCCCCTATAGCAAAGAGCCACCCTTTTCCTTCAAACATCACCTTACGGAAGGTATAAGCCCCCATAAGCCCTTTTATCCCTCCAAATATGATGAATATGTAGATTGTTACAAAGGTGGTAACCACAAGAGATGCAATCATCACGAGCCAAAATCTGTCCCAATTTATTTCCCATCGACCACCAGATTTTCCTATCCCATAACCGATTTTATGTCCCACATGGTACGTTATGATGCCAAGTAGATTCAATAATCCCATATAACCAAACCATGGTCGCCAATCTGGAGGTGGTGGCGCATCATACATGTTGAAACCGAGTGCCACCGCGATCAATGGACTAATATAGAAGAAGTAAAACCCATATAAACCTATGATACCCTTGGGGTCAAAGGAATCCAACTGCCCCGTAATCCATTTCACTCCGTCCGGTAACATAAGTAAGCCACATAACGCTATAGGTATGACAAACCAATGAACTGTTTGTGGTGCCCAGCTAAAGAACACTGCTAACGTGATCACTATTATCAAACATGGTATCGCCCAGTAGATAGTGAAATAACGGGCACTTCGATAAATATCTGTAACATATGTAACGTTATTTGTGGTCGCTTTCATTTGTCGTAAATTATACTACATGTGAACCTTTTTTCTAAAATATTAAACTTACAATTTTGGTCAATCTTCCGTTATAGTGCCTCCTAAATAAATAGAAATCAATAAGTCACGCATGCAATGAATGATATAGGTTATATCTACTTTTTCTTCTTGACAGCATAAAGGTTGACAGCAGCTGCTCCAACTACCATGACAGAGTTCGAAATTATACGTACATGAACTGCTCCCATCAGGCCATAACGTGGTATGAACCAGAGCGAGCCTACAACCGAGGTCGCCAAAACTATAAGAAATATCAACACCTGTATCTTAAACTGTCTCGCTGCCGTCATACCTTGGTTCAGTATACTTGCAACAAACCATATAACACCAGATACCATCAACCATATCAGTTCACGATGATAGCGTGCATAATCAGCTTTATACACTACCCGTAAGATCTGTGGCCCAAACAACCACACTATAACTACTCCAGCGCCACCAATGAGTGTTGCTAACAATACCAATCTCAACAACAATCGCACATATGCCTTACCCTCCTTGTCGAATGCATAGTACTTTGCAAGCCTTGCTATAGCAGCTTGTCCTAATGCTACAATCACTATGTTGCCAGCTGTTGGGATATATGCGAGCGCCGAAAAGTACCCCAGCATAGCGGTACCGTGAAATCTTTCGATGAAATAACGTGGAATATTGGTATTCAAACTTACAATCCCCATCACAATACCTAACGGAAGCGATAACCGAAACAGGGTCCATAATTTCGACCAATCATGTGGCAGTTTAAAAGATTCCAACGATTTCGCATTAGTAAGATCAAAAATTACGAATATAGCCAACCATACAGCTGCAACCCCTATGATAGCCCATAACAAGGATTTGCACAGTAACAACATAAGGACGAAAAATCCCAGTCCACCCGTCCCTCGTAGGATGAGAGATTTGGCCATCAAGTCCACTCTTTCATGTTTTTGCATACACCCGTAAAGCACATCACTCATATACTCCATGAATTTCATCCCTCCTACCGCTATGATGATAACCCATAGGTGACCCGAGTACCCCATCAATCTGCTCACAAGTGCAATCATAAACAATGAAACCACATTTGTTATACAGCGTAAATTAAGAAAGTGGCTCAAACTGTATTCTCCACGTGCATCTATTGCTTGTACGGAACGTAGTTGTAGCGACATGAACATAAAAATAGGTGCAGAGATGGCCAATCCTAAAGTATATTCACCAACAAGAACTGGTGTACCAAGTTTTGATAGTGCTGAAATTATCCCCCACTGTGTGATTGCGAAGATAGCTCTACCGGTTGCTACCCATAAAAAATTAACCCGCAAGGAGGGTAACCTCGCATATACCTCATTCTGCATTGTAAGAATTAATCCTCACAGTTCATCACCTAATGAGCATCTTGTAGATGAGAGACTTATGAAATTCGTTGAATAATTGTCGGCCTTCGGGGTGTTCGAAAAAGACGGCTTCAACGTAGTTTGATATGAAAACCAGTGCCGTACCTACGAAGAAACCTATCAACATAGAGAGTCCTATAATTAACACTTTGCGAGGCTTACCTCTGGTGGGTACCACAGGATAATCCAGCACCTCCACGAGTGGTCGTTGTTGTGACTCATAAAATTTGGCACGTTCATAGGCGCTTCGTACGAATTCATAGAGTGACCTATACACGCGTACCTCGGTCTCTAATCTTGCGTATTGCAAACTGATTTCCGGCAGTTCCGAAAGAGGCGCAGCGAACCCGGGGCCAAATAGATTCTCACCCCCCGTTTCTTCCATCTCATTTAGCTTGTTAGCTAACGCCTGTGCCTTTGCTTCTAACTCCTTTATACTTGCTGTGTGGGGTGTAGCATATCGTTTGAGCATCTCAAGCTCAACCTTAATCGACAAGTATTCGCTCTTAAGGTCGCTTACCTTTTGGACGACTTTCTCTAATTCAACCGGTAACTTAACAGTTTTATGTTCCTTCTGAAATGCCTTAAGCTGCTCCTCCGCTTGATCCAATGCATGCTTTACTTCATCCAGCTTACCTTTTAGAAATTTACTCACACCTCTGCCAAGATTTTCAAGCGACTCCTGTAGTGCACGAAACGTTTCGCTCAATAACGATTGTGCTATACTATACGAGAGTTTTGGATCATTTGTGACAACATTCACCTCGAGCATACCACTTTCGTTTATTTTGACTTTTATACGATCAAGTAATGACTCATAACAATCTTCACGTGTCCTCTTTCCCAATACTTTAACGAGGTCCAAACTATCTATCACAGCATAGAGTACCCTCCTCGAGAGTACAAAATCCTTTATGAAAGCGGAAGGTTCACCTCCCAGATAGAATCCGCCACTCTGCATAGAAACTTGTACAAGTGCAGCCCATAGTTCTTGACCCGGCATATTTGTTGCTACAGGTGGTAGGAGTTTAAACCCGGACGTATAGCTACGTGGCATCACAAATGCTAACGTTATACCAATAAAAACGAACCCCACAAACGTGAAACCTAAAATATATCCCCTTTTGTAAAAAATTCGAATCGCATCCTTCAATCCATAGTCTTTTTCCATTACTCTAAGTTATGTATCACACCCTTGTGTCAATATTGAAATACGCCACCTATGGATTGCATCACGCCAATCTGGCATCCTAATCTTATTCGATCCGAGTGCCGAGAATTTGGGTCTTCTGGCTATGAGATTCAATTCTGTCAACTCAA
>NMUJ01000020.1 GCA_002256535.1 Caldifarciminota bacterium 4484_18 | reverse complement strand
ACCCTCATACCCATATCTCGTTCAGGGAAGACTACACGGTCGGCACCTACTTTTTCCAACACTTTACCATGTAAGGGGCTGAGCGCTTTTGCAACCACGTATTTCACACCTAACTCTTTAAGCAACGATGTGATGAGTATACTAGAAGCCATATCTTTACCTACCGCCACGATGGCGGCATCGATATCCTGTATACCTATCCGCTGTAGGGCTTCTTTATCGGTAGCATCCAGTATTATAGCTTGGGTTGCAAAATTTGATGCCTCATTCACCCGCTCTTCATCCGTATCTATAGCGAGGACCTCCGCCCCCTTGCGGGATAAAGCCTTAGCTACGGATATGCCAAATTTGCCCAACCCTATCACACAGAAACGTTTCATCCTACCTCCACCCTTTCCACGGGATAGCTTATAGTTACAGAGGGACGTCTACCTAAAAGTGCATAACCGATGGTTAATAAACCAGCTCTCCCTATAAACATTGTTAAAATGATAACCAACTTACCTATGATGTCAAACTCATAGGATAGACTGCAGCCAGCTCGTGAAAATGAGCCATATGATAGCCCTACTGTACCAAATGCAGAGAACTCTTCGAACAGTGTAGGTAAAAACGGCAACGGTTGCGTCACCGAAAGTACAAGCGTACCCACGATTATCACTGACATAGCTAACACCAACAGATAAAATGCCCTTTCAAAGGTATCCTTGGCGATTGTTTTGTGCATCACTACCACGTCACGTTCACCCTTGAGGAAACGCCAAGTTGCTACTATTAACAAGAAGAAAGTTGTCGTTTTTATCCCACCACCTGTACCGCCAGGTGATGCACCTATGAACATGAGCAAGATAACCAGAAATACTGTGCAATTTCGTAACATATTAACTGGTAAAGCAGTGAAGCCCGCTGTCCTCGGTGTGGTCATCTGGAAAAACGCTAAGATCCACTTCTGCCATTCAGCTTTACCTAATAGGGTATAATTATGTTCGAAAAGATAAAACAGCCCCGTACCACCACATATGAGGAGTAGTGTTGTAAAGAGCACAACCTTACCGTGTAGATGTAACCTACCACCTCGCCAAAACTGTACTACACCCTCCCAGAATATAAATCCCATACCCCCTATTATGAAGAGTGAACTTATTGTTATAAGGATAAGCGGATCGTTGGAGAACGACATAAAGCTATCGGTGAAGAGCGAAAACCCAGCATTACAGAACGCTGATACTGCATGAAATAAACCATAACCGAGTGCCGTCATCAAGTTATATCCGTGTGCTTTAAACGTGTAAGTCAATACCAGCATACCTGCAAACTCCGAGATTAATGTAAAATATACGATACGGGAGACGAATCTACTCATACCACCCCAATATCTTCGACTTAGGGCTTCACTTATGGCCTCAGTTTGTGCAAGTGGCAACTTTTTACCCAATATAGCGAATAGGAAGCTGGCCATCGTCATGTAACCCAACCCCCCTATTTGTATCAAAAACAACAGTACTATTTTACCGAAGGGTGTCAAATCATAAGCTACGTTACGTACGGTAAGCCCAGTAACACAGATAGCCGAAGTAGCAGTAAATAGGCTATCTATGAGTGGCATACGACCTTCGGTTGATGCAATCGGCAACGATAGCAGTAGGGTGCCAACTAAAATCACACCCATATATCCTATGAGTAAAGTTCGTTGAGGTGTCCAAAATCGCATATTAGAATACCTTCCAAAATACAATGTCCCGCACTCTGGTCAAGTCCAACTTATTAAGATAGGTGGATTTTATCCAGATTGGAATATTTTTTAAAATGTCCATGCGGGTGGGTTTCTATCAATTTGCACCCAAGTTAGGTAACAAAAACCACAACTTACGTAAGGTGGCCAAAGTTCTGGAAGAAAATCGGTTAGACTTACTCGTCCTACCTGAGCTTTTCAACACAGGGTATGTGTTTGAATCGTTTGACGAACTCTATGCGGTTTCGGAACCTATTGATGGGCCAACTGCACGCCTGCTGGTGAAGTTTGCCAAGCACAAAAACATGGTTATAGTAGGTGGGTTTGCAGAACGTAGCTTAGGTAGGGTTTACAATTCAGCATTGATAGTGACACCACACAGTACCCACGTATATAGGAAGATACATTTGTTTTACAAGGAAAAAGAACTGTTCGTATCAGGTGATGGCCCGCTTGTACCATATGAAGTGGACGGGTGGCGTTTGGGTGTAATAATATGTTTTGATTGGCTATTCCCCGAAGCATGTCGTACACTTGCACTTAAAGGTGCTGATATAATAGCACATCCAGCCAACTTGGTACTACCATACGCACAGAATGCGATGATCACCCGTGCAATAGAGAACGGTGTATATGTGATACTCGCTAATAGGGTAGGTGAAGAGAGGGAAATTCGGTTTACGGGAGGTAGTGAGATAATTTCGCCAAAAGGTGAGATCCTTGTGAAAGCCCCCGAAGATAAGGAGATGTTGGGTATTGTTGAGATCGATCCCAAGCTCGCACGTGATAAGCGATTTACGCCACTCAATGATATATTCGAGGATAGAAAGCCACACCTATACTTTTTGTGATCAGTGTATGAATAGCTTAAAAAATATGGCACTCAACCCCGCAGATACAGGTAACGTTATACCCCAAGATACTGCTATGTCACGGATGACCCTTAAATCGATAGCTTCTACACCTCGGGCCAAACCGATACCAATCACCGCACCTACTGCTGCATGGGTGGTAGATACAGGCATACCGAGTTTAGATGCAAGTAATACAGCAGAAGCTGCACTGAAATCTATACAGAAAGCACGTGAGTTAGTTAACCGTGTTATTTTAAACGCTACTGTTTGGATGACACGCCAGCCCCACGTTATAATACCTATCGCTATGCCGATACCACCGATTGCCAAGAAATACAACGGTACGTGCGCCTTTACACCGATAGTACCGGTTTTGGCAATTGTCACCACCGTAGCAAACGGCGATATGGCATTGGCTACATCGTTAGCCCCATGTGAGAACGCCACATAACAGCTGGTCAATATCTGTAAACGCCGGAAGAACTCTTCTACATCATGTTGCCAGCGTGCTATCCTGTGCATTACAAAATAGCCACCGACAGCTGCAATAACTGCTACACTGAATGCTATTATGAACGATAACGATGCGTTACCTATACGTGTACCGAGTGGCGTTTTCCAGAATATTGAGAGTGTAAAGATGAAAAAAGTTATCCCCGTTATGAAAGGTGCCGCTATCTGTGCATATCTGATAGGGTTTGTCTTATTCAATATCGCAAACCTTATGAGTTGAAACACACAGAATGCAAGTACTCCCGCAAATAAAGGTGAAACTATCCAGCTTAAAACGACCTGACCCAATTTGCCCCAGTTAATTACACTTGTACCACCAGCTACAAGGCCAAACCCAGTGAGCGCACCTACTATTGAATGTGTGGTGGATACTGGTAAACCGCGCCATGTAGCAAATGTAATCCATAAGCCAGCTGCTAACAATGAACTTAATGCACCATACATTATCTTATAGTTTGCAATGGGTTGTGGGTTTACGATCCCTTTACGTAGGGTTTCGACTACATGTGAGCCAACAAATACGGCACCTACCACATTTAAGATAGCAGCGATAAGGAGTGCCTGTCTTAGGGTGATCGCCTTTGTACCTACGGCTGTACTCATGGAATTAGCGACATCATTAGCCCCTATGTTCCATGCCATGTAGATAGCAAGGACACAAGCAACCCCGATGATCAAGGAAAGCATTTATCTTCCTATCATCATGCGGATGCGGTCGCCAGCATTTGCGGCATGATCTGCAATGTGGCCGATAAATTCAGATAGCCGTAGGAGCACGATAATGCCAACAGGATCGCGTTGCTGTTCGAATATCATCCTCCCTATCCTACGAGCTATGATGTCAGCCTCATGTTCGTAGTGGTGTATCTCCTTTAGCATCAATTTCGCCTTCTTACGTAACCGCCGTTTAGTAAATGGATGTCGTATGTATTCGACTGCAAGTTTAAGTGTTTGTACCTCTTCATCGACAGTGGTTTTCACCATACGGAAGAGCTCCATGAATTTGTCGATAAGCTCCATTGGGATCGGGTAATGCGATAAGTTAAGCCATACGCAGATGTCTTGTGCTACATCTATAATTGCGTCTTGCTCTTTTAGACAATTGAGTAGGTCCCATCTGTCCACAGGTAAAAGAATATACTTATGGAGGTGGTTACGTATGTTACCTTTTATGAGGTCGGCTTCATGCTCCTTTTGGTAGAGTAGCTCCGCTATGGGGTCTATCTCATCATGTTTACCGGCAAAATAAAGCTCGAGCACACCTGCAAGCAGTTCTATACCCTCCTGGGTTATTTCAGAATGGCGGATGAGATCATCTAATGGCGACCGCCGCATTAGGTGAAAGAAAGGTGCTCTCATCGTAAAAATTTACCTACAAGTAAATAAAATGCAAGCATTATCATTGCTGACACCATATTTATCGGTATATTAAAGGATGGGCAATTATAAGATAGTACTGGCAAGCGAGTCACCCAGACGCATAGAGTTGATGCGAAAGGTGCTACCAGAGGTTGAGATTATTTCACCCGATGTTGATGAACGTATCCAAAAAGATGATATGTCACCAGAGGAGCTTGTGCTATCGATAGCTGAGAAGAAAGCCATGAACATCAGAGATAAGGTCGATAGAGGCATCATTGTAACTGCTGATACTATCGTAATGTTGGGTGATAAGATATTTGGCAAACCACATACGGAGGAAGAAGCCACACGTATGATATATGAGTTACAGGGTAGAGAGCATTCGGTCTACACAGGGGTTGTTATCGTGAAGATACCTGATAACATCGTGAGGAAATTCGTAGAGAGGAGTGTGGTCAAAATAAAAGCGATGAACGACGATGAGGTTACCACGTATATCAAGCATGCCAAATGGCAAGATAAAGCGGGTGCGTATGGCATACAGGAGACACCAGATATAGTGGAGTACTATCACGGTGATTATTACAACATTGTTGGCTTACCAGTGGACAAAACTGTGGAGCTCATACATAAGGTAAGGGACACTCACGTGTTGAAGGCAATGGATGTAGCGTTACCTGAAGGTCGTGGTGTCGCCAAGAAAGATAGACTCGTGGTATTCGTACGTGGTATGTTAGGTGGTGATGTAGGTGAGGTACACGTCATCCGTAAGAGGAGATCGTATAGCGAAGGTGTGCTCGAGCTGCTCCTGAAGCCATCAGAACATCGAGTCTCCCCCGTATGTCGACATTTTGGTACGTGTGGTGGTTGTAATTTACAGAGTTGTGACTATTTCGAGCAATTGCGATACAAGGAGAAATGGGTACACGATAATTTCATGAAGTTCTTACATCGCGACCCCCCTATACATAAGATTGAGATGGCCCCCCGGATATGGTATTATCGTAACAAGATGGAATTTACGTTTAGACCGAGTGGTGATAATGGGTTAAAATTAGGGTTACACAGACAGGGTTCATATAGAGAGGTGGTGGATATCGAAGAATGTCCCATATTTTCGCAATATATTGGCGAAGTGTTAAATTTCATACGTGGGTATGCGAAGAAGTCAGGTCTACCTGCCTACGATCCCGATACACATGAAGGGTTTTGGCGTTACGTTGTGGTACGTAGGTCACGATCGAACAACGATATGCTGGTGAATATTGTCACGAAGTGTGAAGATATGGACATAGTGAGTAAATTAGCGGATGAGCTGATGGCAAGGTTCGGTTTCATCCGTGGCGTAATGTGGACACTGGCGCCTGGTATGAGTGAGGCTGTAGTTGCAGAAAGGGTGGAACTCCTCCAAGGTGAGGAGTATCTCGAGGAGCACATCGGTACCCGTAAATACAGGTTTGGTGTATTCTCCTTTGTACAAGCAAACCTACAGGTTACTGAACTGCTCTACAATAAGTTACGTTCGTATCTTGAGCCAACTGATGTGGTGCTCGATCTATACACAGGTGTGGGTAGCATTGCGATCTACATAGCGGATAAGGTTAAATCGGTGACAGGTGTAGAGCTTATGGCTGATTGTATAAGGTGGGCTGAGGTGAACGTACAACTCAATAATGTGCGAAATACGATGTTTATACAAAGTGATGTGAAGCATATCCTACGTCAGTACAGTGATATGAAAGGTGTGATAACCACCGTGATAATTGATCCGCCACGTGGTGGTACGTCGAAGAAAATAGTCGAAAGGATTGTGAGGCTCGAGCCAACCAAAATACTGTACATGTCGTGCCAACCAGCTACACTTGTACGTGATTTAGCATGGTTCGAGGAGCGTGGCTATGTAACAGCTGAGGTGTGGCCGTTTGATATGCCTAAAAAGCGGAATGATTAGCTTATTCTACGACATACAATGTATCGTGTTTTGTGGTAGGTACGAACGAAGTACGTAGGTTGAATCTACCCTCACCCGGTACACGCCACCCATGTACGTATATCCAGTATATACCAGGTTGTGGCCGCATGTGGAAGATCCTGTGTCAACCTTTAGCGGCCCATAGCGCCAGCTGGCAGTTTTGGGATCGTCTGGATTATCCTGTGATATGGGTTGGTTATCAAATTCACTTGTTGGATGTAGTGTGAGCACAAACGTGGTGGTATCAAGTGAATGTGATTCATCCATTGCGTACCACACGATCTTATGTGTATCAGGTAGCCATGGCCCACCAGCACCTGTTGATAACTCATAGGAGAACTTAGCCATATACGTTTGTGTGAGCGGTACACTGTCTAAGAACATGCCATCTTTCTCTATCCATAGTTTTACGTTACCACGATCCTTTACGATACCATCAAACTTTATTGTCGCACCCGCAGGTATATCGAGCGGCGTTAGATTTTCGACAACCAGCTGTGGCGTATCGGGTGGTAGCATCACAGTGAGGTCAACTTCTACAATATTGTTTGTGGCTATAGAGTTATGGTTAGATATTACAACATAAAGTGTGTAGTTTAGTGGTAACGAATCTATCAGCCCATCCGTTCCATAGGCTTTAGCATAGCATGTGAAGGGTGTACCTTCAAGTAACTTGTGTAGGTTAGGTTCATCCACTACATACACCTCTATCGGGGCGGGCTTTTGGTTGAGATAAAAGGTATGTGAAGGATCGTGCCTTGGTAGGCTTTCGCGATTCTGTACGAGGAAGTTCTCCAACCGCTGATAGGTTTCACGAACTTTAAAGTCCAACTTTAGATATCTATCAGTAGGTGACAGATTTATTGGTTGACCTTCTATCCTCTGTGGTAGGTTCACAGGTATGCTGTACTGGAATTTGTAGGATTTACCTTCCTCCACGAATAGGTTCTCGCTACCAATGAACCCATAACCTTGAACTCAACCTCAGCTGTACCGGTGTACGGGCCGGTTATTGGTATGAGGATATCGTCACACCGCCACGAAGTTACCGCTGACACGTCTTTATTCATACCCTCAGCCGATACACAGGGACAACCGAGCCCACGTTCCATCGTGGCATCCCAGTGCATCCATCCCTCATCGGGTATGTAGATTTCATCCCATTGGTGGTCCTCACCGCGGTCAACCGCTATCCTAACGGGTATCAATGCCGTACGCAGTATAGCAGCCGATAATATTCCATATTCGCCACACGAACCGTAACGTTTTGCATAGATGATGAGTGGTTGATAATCCTGCGTCCTATAGCCGAACGTCATCGTATTGTGTATCCACCTGAAGAGTGTATCAACTGCAGCTTGTAAATTATTGCTATGGATCAGCATATCACGTAAGCTGCTCCCCCATAATGTATCGTACATGAGCAATTTGCGCCAGAAGTGACCTCTGGTTCGGCTTGTGAATATTGAATCAGGCTTATGTTCTACCCATCCCTCGTAGCTCAAACCATAATATTCGGGTGGATTAAACCAATAACTGGGCTCCACATATGCAGGTATTTCGTACAATACACGTGGATGTACTACCCAGAAGTAATAGATTTC
>NMUJ01000019.1 GCA_002256535.1 Caldifarciminota bacterium 4484_18 | reverse complement strand
TCCATAGTACTTGATACATAACCTATGGGGGCATCAAACCACACATACAGTACCTTGCCTTTGGCTTCATCCAATGGCACCGTCACACCCCAATCCAAGTCCCTCGTTATCGGCCGCGGTATGAGCCCCTCACGTATCCAACCAAGTGCGAACTCACGCACGTTGGGCTTCCAATCCTCCTTGCTTTGAAGCCATTCCACCAACTTATGTTCGAACTTCGGTAGATCAAAGTACCAATGTTTTGTCTTGCGTTTCACTGGTGTACCACCACATAACGTACAGTGTGGGTTTAATAGCATCGCAGGTTCTAACCATCTACCACACTCCTCACATTGGTCACCACGTGCCGCTTCGTACCCACAGTACGGGCATGTACCCTCTATATAACGATCGGGTAGGAACAATTTGTCAGTTTTACAATAGTACTGGTCGGTCTCCTTATCGAAGATATAACCTTTTTGATATAGGTTCAGAAAGAATTCCCTCGACACCCTATGATGTAGCGGTAACGATGTACGCGAGAAGTTATCAAACCTTACCCCAAACCGCTCAAAGCTATCACAGATTATACGATAGTATTTATCCACCAACTGCTTGGGTGATACCCCCTCCTTCTTGGCTGCAAACGTGATCGGGGCACCATGTTCGTCCGTCCCACATATATGGATAACATCCTCACCCTGTAGCTTCTTGAACCTCGTGTAAATATCAGCCGGCAGATACGCACCCGCAAGATGCCCGAAATGCAACCTCCCATTCGCATAAGGTAACGCACTTGTCACCAGTATTCTTGCCATACTTTAAGATACGTCGATACCAGCCTCACGCAACAGCTCCTTGAGCTCCATACAGTTTTTAACCGCATATCCATAGAAATCGTTGTTGAAATACCCATAAACCTTGTATTCTTTAGCTATATCTTTGATGATATCCACCCAATACCTCAGCTCAGCCACTGAGTATTCTGATGCGTACCAGTTAACAGTACCGTGCCACCTTATATACGCAAACTCAGCAGTTACCTCCACATCCATCGGTATCCCAGGTGCCGACACTATACAGTACCTAACTTTATAATCACTCAACACTTTATATGTATCTTTATCGAACCACGTTGGGTGACGAAACTCGACCACATTTTCCTCATCTGGATCAAGCTTACCCAGAAACTCCTCCAGCAACCCAATATCTTTCTTAAGTGATGGCGGTAACTGAAACAATATCGGGCCTTTACGGTCACCCAACAACGCTATACGATCGTAAAATGCACGTAATAGATCCTCACGTGCTATGGGTTGCTCATGTGTTATCCTGCGGTTAGCTTTTACCGCAAATATGAACCCCTCAGGTGTCTTCTTCACCCATGCCTTCAACATGTTAGGAAACGGAAACCTGTAAAAAGATGCATTTATTTCAAGATGTACCCAGATGTACCTTTGGCATCAGCTACGCTTGAATATCCATACCCCGTCGGTACCATCCACCTCGGTAAGCTTCACATCCACGATGTAGTCTCTACCAACCTCCACTTTTTTACCCACATAGGTGGCTTCTATCGGTACCTCACGACCACCACGATCGATAAGCACTGCTAGCTCAATACGTTTGGGCCTCCCATAATCCATTATCTCACATAACGCCGCACGTACTGTACGGCCGGTGAATATCACATCATCCACCAGCAGCACCACCTTATCGTCGATTTCTGGCGATATTTTGGACGCCTTAACAACTGGCTTTTTATCTATCATTGTCAGATCATCCCTATAAAACGTGATATCAAGCGCCCCTATCTTAACCGATTTGCCCAACGTTTTCAACCTCTGTGCCAACCTCTTAGCTAATGGGTACCCACGTGTATGTATACCTATCACATAGATTGTACCCTCATCCTGATGCTGTTCCACCACTTTACATGCGATCTCGTCCAATAACCGACCTATATCTTGCTTCGAAAGTATTTGGCTCGCCATCAATACCTACTTGCTTGTTCAAATAAGCCATCCAACGTCTCACTTGCTTTCAGGATTTCAACCGCTTCATTAACCCACGGATCTGCCTTCAACCACACCTCATAACGACCGGCGCTGCCCCATTTCGTTTCGGCGATCGCCATCTTCAAGCGCAACTTTATCTCATCTTTATGTGCAACAAACTCACTATCTGCGAACTCCACATCATGTGCATGTAACTCGGATTTGAAGCCCTCCAACACGTCATCGGATAGGTCGAAGCCCGGCTTAAGTTCAGTATGCTCACGTGCATAGCGGGCACCAAACGTCAAGAATAACCCTTTACGCATAATTTTATTCACTATCGGTGACACGTATCGTGTCTCATGTACGATATCAGGTATGATGCCACCACCTCCCACCTGTAGACGATGCCGTTTACCCAACGTATAGAATGTATCCTTAGCCGTAGGTACACGTAACAGGTATCGTAGTGTATCAGCTCGATGTATACATCTACCGCTCGGCGTATAATACAATGCAGTGGTAAGTTTCAACACCCTATCTCCAGTCACCCTAAAGATATGCTGTACCGAACCTTTACCAAACGTTGTATCACCTAATATAACACCACGTTCCCAATCCTGTATCGCGCCACTCACAATCTCAGATGCAGATGCACTACCACGATCCACCAGCACAACCACCGGCCATGGTGGTGGCCCCGATTGTATCGCTTTGTAGTCACGATTTATGGATGGATTACGTCCCCGTACCGATACCACCAGACTATCCTTGCCAATAAATATATCCGCGACATTGACCGCCTCTTTGAGTAAGCCACCTGGATTACTACGCAAATCGAGTATAAACTTACGTACACCCTGGCTACGTAGGCCATCAACCGCCTTACGTAC
This sequence comes from Caldifarciminota bacterium 4484_18, assembly GCA_002256535.1. GTDB lineage: Bacteria > Hydrothermota > UBA3073 > NMUJ01 > NMUJ01 > NMUJ01. Next base: position 13,931 of record NMUJ01000019.1, on the reverse strand, counting down.
CTCATCTGCAGCACCACCGTCAAAATGTGCCAACCTTATATACCCTATATCATCTTCCAACACCCCATAGTATGGTACACTTTTGATCTCTATAATTGCACGTGTGATGGTGAGGTCGAACGGCTCCTCCATACCCGGACGTTCTACTGTAATTGTCACCTTTGTACCGGGGTCACCACGTAGCTTCTTAACCGCCTCCTGCAGGGTTATGCCTTTCGTTGATACACCCTCTATTTTGATGATACGATCACCTGCCCTCATACCAGCACGATCGGCAGGCGTCCCCTCAATAGGTGCAATCACCGTAAGCCATCCATCCCTTATACCTATCTGTATACCTAATCCACCATATTTACCTTTACTCTGGATGGTAAGCTCCTCCGTACCTTCGGGTGTAAGGTATGCCGAGTGTGGATCAAGTGATTTCAACATCCCCTGTATCGCAAAATCTATAAGCGTGTCGAGCTCCACCTCCCGTACCCAGTTTGATTTCACCAGCTGTAGTATATACGTGAATTCACTTAACTTCTGCAGGTTATGCCGTGTAGTCTGTACCTGTATCTGTCCATGTATAAATAGTAGGAGAGGTACTATAGCTACCATTATAATCCCATAACGCCTTAGTTTTTTCATGTGGCACCTCCTCAACTAAATCCCATTTTTAGAAATTAACCCACCCCTGTAAAAGGCAACCCATCATCTACCCTATCAACTTTGGATAGATGAGGTCAAACCGTCTCTTGTAGTACCATCGCATGGAGAAGAACATTAACCCCCATATGGGGATAAAGATCGGGTAGAATATCGACATTACAATGCTGGGCATAGGTGCACTTAACCGCACCGATAGAAAATAATCTTCACGCCTACCACGTATCCCTGCACTTATATAAAAGGGTAATGCAAATACAGCTACACCAAGTGCAATCCATACCCTCAATATGTAGCTTATCACCACTGTAAGCACCATCAACGTAAGTGCTAACTTAGCAGCACGGTTTGCACCAAGATATACCCCCGTGGTGAGTTCACCCACCCGCTTATCGCCCTCGATATCAAGTACAGTGGTGTTCACAAATACGCCAGCCACCAATAAAACATATGGTATGGCGATGACGGTTGCTCTTATAGTTATGGGGTTGCCTGTCATCCATCCTATAAGAAAATTTACGTACCCGTAACCAATAGCATTCCAGATTATGTCGATAAACGGCCTTGCTTTAAATTTAAACGGCGGTAGCGAATAGGTTACCCCCATGATAATAGCGATAAGGAATAGATACTCGTATCTTGTAAACCTCCACAAACTCAACCCCACCGCAGCTACCCAAAGTGCACACATGTAGGTATATGCAGGCCTAACCGCAATGTAACCTTCGGATATGAGGAATAGCTTGCGGTTGATGCGATCACTTTCACGGTCGACAATCTGATTCAATATGTAGGTACCACCCATAAGTAATGTCATTATGAAGAAAGCCCACCAGAAAGCTACCGATAAGTGTATCAATTTACCTGTGGCATGATAATAGCCAAGCAATAAGAACGTCCAGCTGGGCACCATAAGTGACGGCCGTAACAGAAACATATAATCGAGTAACCGTATCACCTGATTGTTAGTATTAACCCTACATATATGCGTTCATCCATACGTTCACTGAGTGGCGGTAACCACTCCACTTCTTTACCCATTATCTTACGTAGTTTAATGTAAACCTGTGCAATATCAACCGCATGTGGGTCTACCGGTATGCGGGATTCGATATCGAGCCATCCCACATCCGGCAACCCCTTACCTGATATATCAACACGGTCGGTCTCACGTACGTATGTTACACTAAATATGGGATAATCTCTCAGCCTTATGTACGAGTTGAGATTCACCCGCCATCGTGGATAATACGGTACACGTGTACCATCGTATATCGCACGTGTGTATGTGAGGTTACCCTCCATATGTAGGATACCCAATGCATAGCGTAGGGTTAGCTCCAGCCCATTGGAGTTGACCCTACCCAGGTTATGTGGACGCCACACGTTATCGATTCAGGTGTAAGCTTGGGGTTACCTTCAACCCCACCACCATCCCAAATCTGTGCAGGCCAATACAGGTCAAAGAAGCTGGGGTATCGGAACGCCGTACCATATGAGGCAAATACTATCAATTTACCTCTATAGGTGATACCTAAGTTATAGGTAGGTATCACCCTACCCGATGTACGGTTGTAGTCAAGCCTCACCGTTGGACATAATATTAAGTTACCAACAATGTATTCACCACGTGACCACCCTGCCATCTCGTGACGTTCTCTATCACCCACATCGGTACTATTGAGCACGGTATGTAAGATGTCGATACCTACGACAATATTGAAGGTACCGTGATGCCGAACTTCTACCCTCACACCGCGAGTATGTTCACGATGACAGCTGTACATCCATGTACTGGAATAGTGTTCGATAAATTCATTGTCAAAAACTGTAACTTGTGGGTTAAATGCAACGGGTGGGGTTAACTTCAACGAAATTGAATTAACTGTATCAGTACGTACACCATCGGGTGGTCGCCTTGTACGGGTTAGACGATCGTATTCAAATGTACCCCATCGGTATCTGGTTGTAAATCTCAGACCTGGCACTCTCCACCCTGTGCTTACATTTTCCGGTATACCTCGTAGCTGTAAGTTTACCCCCCTACATCGTAAGTTAACGTCCAAAGCTAACCTTAGGATACCCTCACGCGTGTATGTGGGTAAGAAAACCCGTACCCCTGTCTTACGTATAGGTAGGGAGACAAAGTTTATCACCCCTCCCATAGCAGCCGACCCGTATAGGGTGCCACTACCGCGGACGAGTTCAATCTTATCCCATAGGGGGTATAATATACCGAAATCCAACATCAACTCACGCGCTATAGGTACACTATTAACCAATATGAGGTTATGTTTCTGCGATATCCCCCGTATATGGCACGTGGCAAGTTCAACCTGATAGTTTATCCACGTATGTGCATCAACCCAATACGGCACAGATACAGGTAATAGCTGAGTTCGCATAATTTTGTAGCTAAATGCTGCATATTCGGATACCATAGGTATACGTTTGGCGGTTACGAGTATCTCATACTCAGCTGCCACCTGTGACGAATCCACATTTGTGGGATTCATAAAAATGAATAAGCCAATCCACCACATCACTCCTCCAGCTTCCTGAAATATTCACGTATGTAATGTTCATAATACGGTATAAATCTTTCACGTAATGCATGCCAGATCTGTTTCTGTGATACCCCATGACGGGTTTTGGGATTCAACCCTTGTGGCCCTATGAGGTTGGTAAAGTCCTGCCCCGGTTCGGATATCCTCCTACGTGAAAACTTCTTGATATAGATGGATTTCTGTGCATCCAACATATGACGTAATAGCTCCTTTTGACGGTTGATGATTTCAGGTGTGATACCACCCTGTTCGATCCTATCTGCAAGCTTATCGAGTTCATCCGCTACATGACCAAGGTCGCCAAGCGTACGTCCACGTAACCCCTCAGCCACTTTGTGCAATCTATCCGCAAGTTCACGCTCTTGGGTTGCTATCTGTTGTGCGGATTCACCCAGTACACGTGGTAACCCTGACGTAGCAAGCATGTTCTGTGCCATCTGTATAAGTGCCTCATGTGACTGTGCAATCTGGTTCAACATCTGCATCAACATATTCATAGAACTTTGTCCCTGTGCCTGACATGCTAATTGCTGGCATGCAGCTTGCTGTTGTGACAACACCGATATTGCTTGATTAACGTTGTACATAGCGTTGGTAGCGTATTGGGTAGCTTCTGAGCGTTTACCCTGTGAGAGCAACTGTGAGGTATGTTCCATCTCCTTGATTGCAGTATCGATAAAGTTCAGTGGTTCACCACCCAGGGATGGCGATTTACGGTATAGCGATAAATACCTTAACTTTATATTATGCAAGGCGTCACGGATAGCAGCCTGACGTACAGGGGATTTAACCCTGGGGTTGGTGGCAATCTCCTCTTGCCAGTGGGAAAGTTGTATCAACTCATGCTCCATCTCCTGTAGCTCCTCCACAACAAACGTGCCATGGCTCACCTTCTCATAAAGTGAATGTAGGGCTTGAGCTAATTTATCTAAATCATGGCTTATGGAGGGTGCAAGTTGGGTTGGATGTTCACCCGCCTGCATGGTTTCTGTCGCTTGTTCCATTTTGCTCTGTATTGATGGTATATCCTGTGCGATACGCGACAGTTCAGTTGATAGATACATATCGGCTACAAGTGAATCAACCCCCTCTTTTAATGTATGGAGATCCTGTTGTAGGTCCTGTGCTAATTTGCTCAACCCCTTACGGGTCTCTGGAGCTGCTACCTTGCTCTGTTCGGCAAGGTTATCCCATGCCTCCTTTATGCGGGTGGCTTCCTCCATCAACCCCTTAAGGCGACGCTCGTTCATTATGTTTTCAAGCAACTCAATCGTCCTGTCGAGGTTAGCTTCAAGCTTATGCATCCAATCTTCCATCTTTGACAACGCTTCACGCCATATCTCGGGGTTGTTACGAAGCTTATCCATTATTTCGTTAAGCAGGCGTTCCATCTCCGGTGTCATAATCTCTGACGTTAGCTCTTTTATGCGTTCGAGCTTCGCAATAGTTTCGGGCTCGAGTAGCTCCATATCTTCGATATGCTCCAGCTGTTGGGCGAATTGCTGTTCGAACTGCTTCACATGGTGATGAAGCTGTTCAACCTGTTGTTCAAGCTCTTTTATCTCCTCACGTAAAGTGTCAGTAAGTTCGTGTGCTTTGAGTTCCATAATTTTTGTTGTAAGTTTGTCGATCATCGACTGCAGATCGGTACCTTCCACCTGTAGCTGTTCGTTGTATCTTTCCATTTGGGTATAAAGCTCTTCAAGTGTAGGGAAGTACACGAATAATTCCGGGCTATCCGCATATTTTGGCCCTTTATAAGTATCGTTATCGTAAACCCGTAGCTTAAACCATACAGTATCGCCAGGCATCAACCCGTATGGGTTGAGATCCCATATGTAATCGTAAATTGTATCCGTAACATTACGGAATGTAGTAAGTTCGATCGTATCACATGAACTGATAAGCAACACCTTAGCTACCCCATAATCGTCACGTAACCTACCTATCAAACGTACATGTGCATCTTCGGGTATGGGTTGGTTATACAGCGGATATAAAAGCGATATCTCAGGCGGTTCGTCCGCATATACATAGATGGAGTAGAAGCAGGTATCACTCGATAACCCATTAATATCGTGAAGTACCACACCATAATTGAGTGAGGTATCAACGATCAGGTCAAAAGTGAAGCTATCGCCATATACTTGGGCGGGGTGAGGTTCATCACCCAGTATGAAATCCACCATAGCGAGTGACGTATTTGTGACCCCCGATATCGACACATGTGTACCCACCAGCAGCTGTAGGTTGGGGTTATCCAATAAAGTAGGTGGTAACCCCGTATACGTTGGGTATCTGCATTCGATAGACCATCGTTTAACCCATGGCGGTACAAGTAGATCAACCTTGTAAGCGGGGGTGCTCACATCCGCAAGCTGTGCACGGTAGGTGAACTCACGATGTGGTATAAGTGAGAACGTGAACCCATCGGATGGTTTCAATACGTAGCGGATGGAGTCCACCCACAAATAGATTTTGTGTGGTGTTATCCCCACAGGTATAACTTTGATGGTGAGTGAGTCACCGATCACCAACTCTGTATCACCGGGTAACACCTGCAAGCTGAAGTAGTTGCGGTTAAACAGATGTGAAACATTATGACGTAATGGTGATATTGATACAACAGGTATCGGCGCCAGAATTTTAAGAATGGCAAAAACTTAAACTGATTCGCACGCTCAGATACAAGGTTGAGCAAATCCTTGGAGTAGGGGAGATGTACCAGCTTGTTGCGTTCAACCAATGTGATAAGATGCCCTTTGAAACCCTCACTCTTATCAATCTGCCACGCTACCTCACGTAGTGGAGGTAACTTACGTAATTGCATGCAGATAGAGATAACAAGTGTTACCAGATATAATGTGAACAAAGTCATCCGTAACACAAAAGTCAACACAACCACGTAATCAACTGTAGCATAAATGGTCACAAAACATGCGGTCGCAACAATCCATACCATTAATAATGCACTAAATTTACCCCACCTATATTTTTGGGTTAATTTTCTACCAACCATCATAATAAGATAAATGTGATATGGTGTAGGTCAATCAAAGCATAATAACAGACGTTTCTTAGATCAAGCTATGGTATGCTACTTACTCTTCACGGCCACCGATAAGTCCCGCCCGTATAAGGAAATATAGCAGCTGTAGTATAGCTGCGGTAGCAGCTGCCACATAAGTGAGTGCAGCCGCCGTCAACACCTCACGTGCACCCGATAACTCACGCTTGGTAAGTATATTAGTATCGTGCAGAGCTTTCAGTGCACGACGGCTGGCATTGAACTCCACCGGCAAGGTAATAAGCTGGAACACCACCACCGCGCTGAAGAACAATATCCCCACCTTTATGAGTGTAAGCCAATGAAATATGAAGCCCACAAATATAAGCGGCCATGCGAGGTTCGACCCCAACATTGTCACCGGTACGAGTGCACTACGTAGCTGTAGTGGTGCATATCCATATGCGTGTTGGATGGCATGTCCAGCTTCATGTGCAGCGATACCGACAGCTGCGATACTGTATCCGTTATGGACGTGCGGTGATAACCTCAACGTACGTGTACGTGGATCGTAATGATCTGACAGCAAACCAGAGGTTAACTCCACATTTATCTGGAGGCCCATCCTACGTGCTATGATTTGTGCCGCTCCTGCACCTGTTATCTTGTTGCGATTGGGTATCCTCGAATATTTAGCATATGCACTTTTGACCCACATCTGTGCTATTATGGATATTATAAAAACAGGTATCATCATAAAAATATAGAGAGGGTCGAACCACCACATTTATCCTCCTACTTCGGGGGATGAAGTTTCTTCCTCAGTTTATCTATCATATCTTTTGTCATGGATTTAAGATCGTAGTCGGGTTGCCATCCCCAATCCTCGCGTGCTGCAGAATCATCCAACGACCTTGGCCACGCATCCGCTATCTTCTGACGATGATCGGGCTTGAACTCACATACAAAATCTGGTATAAACTTACGGATCGCATCCGCCAGCTCACCCGCAGAGAAGCTCATAGCGGTTACGTTATAATTGCATCTATAGCGTAAGTTTGAACCATCAGCTTCCGCCAGCTTTATGAGCGCTTTTATACAATCCGGCATATACATCATGGGTAATACGGTATCTGCACGTACGAAACATATGTAAGGTTCACCTTTGACCGCAGCGTAGAACATTTCCACCGCATAATCGGTGGTACCACCACCCGGTAGTGTTTCACTACTTATAATACCTGGCAACCGTACACCACGTACGTCGAGCCCAAACCTATGGTAGTAATAGTTGCCAAGTAATTCACCTGCCACTTTCGTAATACCATACATGGTAGTAGGCTGTAGTGCCACATCAACCGGTGTGTTCTCCTTTGGGGCATCAGGACCAAACACAGCTATTGAACTCGGTACTATTATGCGTTCAATCCGATGTTTGAGCCCCACCTCAAGCACATTATATAACCCAAGTATGTTAGTTTCGAACGCAAGTTGTGGATTATTTTCACCCTTAGCCGATAGTATAGCTGCAAGATGGTAAATTGTGTCTATCTTATATTTGGTGACAAGCCGGTCGAGTACCTCCCTGTTACGTACGTCGGCTAATTCAAACAATCCAGCATAATCCTTGTCGGGTACCCTGTAATCCACAGCGAGCACCGAATCGCTACCATATTTTTCACGTAGTGTAACGATAAGCTCCGACCCTATCTGACCCAACGCACCCGTCACCATGATGCGTTTCATGTCAACAGCTTATTTAAAATTCTACCAAAAAGTGCAACGTCAACTCCTATCCATAAAATACTTAACCTTACACGCATGTTCGACACAGCATAGGTTGACGTAGGCTTCTTCTAAAATTTTACCTACAGCAATTGTACCATGCCCCTTTATTATCACAGCCTTATGATCTTTGAGCGCATCAGCGGCATTATGTGCGAGTTCAGCTGACCCCACCTTACCGGTAATTATTGGGATCTCATGCAGAAAATATATGCTTTCGGAATCCACCGGCATAATCTCTTTCTCATCTGTCAACAACGACAGTATAACCGCAAACGGCGAATGTGCATGTATTATTGCCAATGCAGATGTATTCTTATAGATTTCACGATGTACGATAAGCTCAGAAGATGCGATGATATCGAAGCTCGTCGGTTTATGTAGATGTACCTCCACGATCTGATTCTCATCCAGCTCATCAAGCATACTACCACTACGGGTGATGAACATCTTATCACCCACCCTCACACTCATATTACCGAAATGTGAATGCGTTAACCCATACTGTACCAACTTTTTGCCAAATTTATCGAATTCACGCCACATGACTGTACTCACCCGCTATTGAAAGTGTTTGTAATTTATCGTGTGTGGGTATACCATCCTTAGTCCAATCCCTTGCACGATAATACTCCAGTAATGCTGACATGAACTCGGATTTAGATATCCTTTTTACATCTGTATCCTCCTGGAAGAAACGTTCCGGTAGCATATCATCCAATTTTGTGAACCCCTCACGTAGGTTGAAAAGACGCTCGAGATTCCAGATACGCTCACCCACTTGGATAAAGTCCTCAGAGGTAAAATCTACCCCCGTAACAGCAGATAATGCATTGGCGATCTCCTCCTCACTTACTGAAAATAATGCAAACTTACACATTACGGTTGAATCTACTGCCGCAAATATGTTCTGTAGCAGCGCCACGAGGTTAGGTTTGCCAACCCACGATAGACGATGTATGAGTTTGGGTTTACCGAAGATCTCCATCCCCACTATATATGCACGTGTGTGACAACCACCACGGTTGGAAGTTGCATAACCGAGCGCCATACCCAGCACACCTCGTGGATCGTATCCGGGGAGCTCAAGCCCTTTAACATCCATGCTGAGTTCGGGGTGTCCCATCTTTTTAGCGTAACGGTGTGCACCCTCAGCAAGCTCATCCCCTACGTCCTTGCGGGTACCAATCTTATGTACGAGTGAAATGAGTGTTTCAGGGTCAAGCTGTAAGTTATTGAGCTCAGCATAACATGCTATTGTAGCACCACAGGATATGGTGTCCATACCATAGTCGTTACAGAGGTGGTTAGCCTCTATTATAGCGTTTAGGTTGGTAACTTCACAGCTGGTACCTAATATTGCCAATGTCTCATATTCGGGTACCTCCACACCTGAGGGTTTGATCTCACGTTTACAAGCTATGGGGCATCCATAACATGGAGTAAGTTTAACCCCAAACCGCTCATGTATACGTTCACCTGATAACTCATACGCATGAGGGGAGGTTGACCTGCGGAAGTTAGCGATTGGTAATACCTTCATGTAATTAATAAGATTCATAAGTACTGGTGTACCGTACACACGTAGACCTTTGGAGGATACTGGGCTTGCGATAAGTAACCGCGTGATGTCAGCGTTACGGTGCTGCAAAAGGTTAGCATCGTACACATTGGGCCGGTTTGAACCATTAACCACAATAGCTTTTAGGTTTTTGCTACCCATCACTGCACCCAGGCCACCCCTACCTAACGCAGAGGTGTTGTCATTCATTATGTTGGCAAATCTCACCAAACGCTCACCAGCCGTCCCTATACATAGTACGGAACCGTATCCCTTCAATGCGGTTGTAGTATCACGTACGTTTTTACCCCATAACGAACGTGCATCCTCTATTAATACAACATCATCTGCAATCCTTATGTAGACCGGGATACGTGAGGCACCACGCACTACAATGGCATCATAGCCGGCAAACTTAAGGTAGGGACCAAACCTACCACCACAGTTGGAATCCAATATCGTACCAGTGAGGGGTGACTTCGATACACACGCAAACCTTCCCGTAGTTGGTACCGGTGTACCGGTGAGTGGCCCTGCTGCAAATACCAGCAAGTTATCACCAGATAGTGGGTCGGTTCTACTGGTGAGCTCGTTATATACTAAATGTACACCTAACCCTCTACCACCAAGGTATAACCTCATCATATCTAATTCTAACGGTATTACCTGTATCCTCCTGTGGGAGAGGTCAATATCCACCAATTTACCGGCCCAGCCATACCATTTCATTCTATAAAGTTAACCTCTATAATACCTTAACAAGTCATGTATTGACATATCAAACTGTAGTGCAAATTAGTTTAAAAGGAGGTAACATGGCGAAAACGATGGGCGAAAAGCTCGATAACTTGCTGGTAGAATTGCGGCAATCAATCGACGGCATAGAGGGTGCTGCCATTGTATCAACTGATGGGTTGCTTATAGCAGCTGATCTATCACCTGACATGAATGAAGATAATGTCACAGCAATGACAGCAGTGATGCTTGGACTTTGTGAACGTGCCTCAAAGGAGCTCGACAGAGGTGAATTCCGCCAGTTACTTGCACGTACATCGAGTGGTTATGTAGCATTCTCCTATATAGGGAAAGATGCTGTACTTACATTAATTACAGATCAGAGTGTAAAATTGGGGCTCTTACTTATCAAATTAAGACAATACTCTAAGCAGTTAGAAGAACTACTCGTAGGGGGTACTTAGCTATCACGTCGATAATAGCTTGTCGATCGCATTTATCGTATATGTGATCGAAGCAGTAGGCTCAAGTAGCACTCCCAGATAATATTCTTTGCAATTGACAGCAAGCAATTTCGCATCTTTCAATTCTACCGCTGCAGTACGGAAGTTACCAATTGCTAAACTGTCACCTATCATCACACCTGCTGATGCCACAAATGTTGTGATAGCACCCAAATCTTCAGGTGTATCAACCCCTTTATTGGCAAGTACGATACCGTCCTCCGCCACAGCTAATGCACCCTTAACCTTATCCACCTGTGAGACGACTTTTTCAAGCAAATCGTCCAACTTCTCATCTTTACTTCCTGGAGCAGTGTTTTGCATGACTCCCTCCTCATCTGGTTTGTTTTTCTCATCCATCAACCTTATTGCATCAAGCAATGCATATTCTACCGGCATATTTACATTTGGCTCAACTTGACGTTTACCATCTTTTACCTCAAAAAAGTACTCATCAAGTTGCAACATCTCCATTAATGCAGATTCACCCTTTTTGTTACCAAATTCACAGTACACAAGGTTCCCCTTATCGATATAGATATAACCCTTATTTTCAGCAGCTCTCACCTCTATTGTACAAGCCTTGTTTTCATAGGCATATAACTGCAAAAGTGTATCCAAGCTCACATTACTTATGTTTCCAGATTTTTGAGGTCTATTGGGTTGCATATTCACCCTATATTAAGCGTTATTTACGTTCCTCGAGGTATTTGATTGCCACCTTTAGTGATGCCTGCAGTCGCTTAAAAGCTTCTGCAAGCTGCCCTATCTCGTCTTCTGATTTCACTTCAATAGGTACATCGGTTTCACCCAATGATATGCGATTGACTGCTTCGGTGAGATGTAGTATCGGGCGTGTGATACCTCTCGAAACATAAAATGACACTATACCGCCAGCTATCAGCAATATAACCGTTATCCCCAGTATCACAAAGAATGTCCTCATAAATGTGCGCCTAACTACTACTTCTGATAGACCTATCCTCACTGTACCGAGTGCACCACCAATTATTGGTACCGCAACATCGCGTACGATACCGGCCTCAGTTTCAATAATTTCTATCCTATAGGGTTGACCTTTCTTCAGGGGGTTCTTGTTTATGAGTTCATTGGGAAACTTCTCAAACGTATGTGCGAATGGCTTGTTATCTGGCCCAAGTATGAACACGTACGCAATATCAGGTGATATAAGTTTTGTTTCATTGACGAGCTCCATAAGTGTAAGTTCATCCCCATCTATGATCGGTTTCTGTACACGTTTGGCTAATTCATTTGCAATCGTCACACCACGTTTCTCAAGCTCTCCCCTTAATGTAGCTGCTACAGAGGTTGTAAGGTACACCAGTATAGCTATACCCATGAGTAATATACCACTCATGGTGAGGAACAGTATCTTCCGACGTAAGGAAAATTTAGCCCACATCGTACCTCCCTATTATTTTACTTTCATGATTTCTGGGCTACCATTTCTTACCTGTGCAAATAATATTTCTCCCGTTATATCGCCAAATGCATCAAACGCAATATCGCCACTTACCCCATGTAGCGGAGGCCGTGCAGTACCAAGCGATGCCATATAGTTTCTTATCGCTTCACGGCTGATACCTCCCTCTTTCATTGCCTTTAGTACCGCACTCGTAGCATCGTATGCGAGAGCAGCCCTGTAATGCCCTACACACTTCGGCAGCTGATGACATCACACATGCAACAAATATCAAATCTGGCCTTAATCCAACCAACCTTCCCACTCTATCGGCAATATCTTCGCCATAGGGTATTTCAGCTACTATATCTGCACCCGTACGCTTCGCTTCCATAGAGAAACAGTACTTTAACCCCTTACCGTAATCGTCATTATCGTAGATGATAGCATACCCTGTTGTGCATCCGATGGGCATACACGGAAGATGTATTTACCAGCCTCTGTAATCCTTGGTGACGTAGATGCTGGCGATATAGCGACCACCCCATGACGATTGTACACATAGGAGGCTGCTATTGTACACGATGAGTTATAGTGCCCGATGATTGCCAGTACATTGCGATCCGATGCTAATGAATCTGCCACCTTGACTGCACGTGTAGGGTCGGCCATATCGTCACCGGTCACAATTTCAACCCTCATGTTGTTGATGCCACCCTTGGCATTAACTTCATCAACCGCCAGTTTTACACCTTCAAGTATAGAGTATGCATCTGCGGATAGTGGTCCCGTAAACGGCCCTACCACAGCTATCTTTATTGCAGTAGGTTTTGGAGGAGGTGCTTTCTTTTTACATCCAGTCACAAATGAGATTACTGATAGCAAAAAAATCCCTAATATAAATTTTCGCATAACCCCTCCTAACTATTTAGATAAAATATCAATAATACGCTGTTTGAAGAGTTGACGCTCTTCTTCGCTATCGATCTCAGCACTTAATGAATCAATAAGCTCTTCTAATCTACCACGTGGGAAATTATCACGTTCTTCCCCCAATTCACCGATCTTCCTGGTAATCAAGACCTCAGCTACTGGCCCTATGAATTTAGTTAGCTCTTGCTCTATGGTGTTGAATATAGATGTATCAACGGCGACAGCCAACTCCGGTGGCAGTTCTTTCTTCTTGTTCTCCTTAGGTTTTACTTCTATGAGCCCTTCATTAATCTGTTTTACGATAACATTAAGGCTGAGATTCAATAGCGGTAACGATATTGTTTTGGAACACAATACGGAGATGAACCCATCCTTGACCTTCCTGGAGATAAATCGATACTCACCATATTCCCATAAAATATGGTCAACATTACATCCAACTGTATCGAGCCCCTCCACGATACGTAACACTGTATGAGAAGCTTCCTCCATCGCATCTTTCTCATAACCTGGTGGCATATCATATGCAATTATATTCCCTTTGTTATCACTCATAAACGCTCCATACACTCCTTTAAGTTTAATCAAATCCTTTAACACCTCCATCATTATCACTCCTTTTTGAAAAATTAACTTATAAGTGATTTCGTCAACCTTCTAACTTTAGAGCTTAAAATTGACCCGCAGATTTATAATCACAGGTACGGGTTTGTCGCGCTGCATGGCGGGTTCGAACTTTGCTTTCCATGCCACTTTTATGGCTTCC
>NMUJ01000018.1 GCA_002256535.1 Caldifarciminota bacterium 4484_18 | reverse complement strand
GCGATACATAGCTGTACGAATATCGATATGAAATATACTGTGACAAGCGTACCGGGATATCCCCTATATTCATGTAGCCTGTCATAGAAGAATAAAAGCTTATCACCCAAGCCACGAAATTTCAACCTTGGTAAAATTCTGTTCATAACTTTCCGTATGAACCCAGCTATTACGTGGAAAAAACGTACCTCTGGTTTATAAAGTAATGCACCCATTAAACTGACGGTGCCAAGCCCCAGGAATGCGAGGCTACGTTCAAGTAGAACCGAACCCCATGCTTCGGTACGGTGGTTGGTGTATTCACCTGTGTATATAGCACGTACTGTGTCAACGTAAGTTGAACGTATGTATGAGCACACGTAACTGCGATACGTCCAACCTACGATATATGAGCCAGAACGCCAACCCTGCCACTATTATACGAGCGATTAAGGAGAGCCAACGTCTCATGAAATAAAGCTACATCGATAAGCGTAAAATCAACCTCTACCTGTATCGTTTGGGGAGACTTAAACGTTGACATGTGGAATAGTACACCATATTTCTTATAAGCAGGAGGTAAATATGTATGTGATGATGTTTGTATTGTTGGTCTTTAAGTTACCCAGTTTACCTGAGCTCAACTTACCACAGCACCTGCATGCGAGATCGGGCAGTAACCATCTCGATTGGATAGGCCCCGAAGGTGGTGTGATCATGGGTGTGCTGGCTGATGTGCATGATCCATCCAACGTATGGGCGGCAAGCTTGACAGACATATGGGAATATCGTGATAATAGCTGGCAGCCGGTGGATATGTTTCGATTTGTAGATATAAGGGGAGGTGCAGTCAATGCCAGCGGATATCCTTTACTGGCAGTGTATGATTCAATCTATGTGTATGACACCACTTGGCATACGGTACGGGGGTTCGATGGTATTGATGCAATCTCCGAAGCTGTGTCGGATACCCTTCTCCTTATCGCATATCGTGGGTATTCGCCATTGCTTTGGGTGACAACAGATGGTGGTATGACATGGGATAGTATCGCAAACCTGAGCTTATTAAACCCTGGGTTTACCGCTGTAAGTTATGCACCTGGTGATCCATCCACCATATACATTGCAAACACAATGCCACAACTGTATAAATCAGTAGATGCAGGGACAACCTTCACCATGGTATGGGAGGGAGCACCTGAATCTGGTCCAATAATGGATATAGAGGTTAACCCATGGGAGCATGACGAGCTATTCGTATGTTTCGAGTTTGAAGGGCCACCAGCTGCTATGTTGCATACTGGGGATGGGGGTGCTACGTGGGATACACTATTCCAGTACTTCTGGTGGGCGATGGATTGTGAATTCCTACACGAAGATACGGTGATCGTGGCAGCTTTATCACCCAGCGGTATATTTCGTGGTGTAAGGTCGGGTGAGGGTTGGCACTTCACTTGTGTTGATGATAGGGTGGTAGCTTTCGATATAATCTTAGGTGATGTGATCTATGCAGCTACAGGTGATGGCGTGTGGCGGTCGACCGATCATGCAAACACGTGGGAACCGTTTAATACAGGGTTGAAAGCAGTACCGTTGTGGGAAGATGCACAGGTAAGCCAACACGTAGATCATGTAGATGATCAAAATATTATGGTATGGGTTACGGGTATATTTTCAACCGCTGTGTATCCAATATGTTATTGGATTGGATTGCCAACATCGTACATAACAAACAGTATGATGACATTAGCAGTAGAAGGTTATGGTGATACATTGTATGTTGCAGCTATTGGGTTGGACCCGCCACCACAGTTCATCCTCCATACATTGTATCGAAGTGTCGATGGTGGTACCACATGGACCCCTATGAATACTTGGACAAACCCCGATAGCATACTTATATTTGGTGAGATCTGGGTATCACCCACGGATTACAACCGCATACTGCTGGTAGCGTTTACGTAGGTAACGATACCGTATTTGTTGTATCAGCAGCTGCCACGGATACTGTTTGGGTGAGCTACGATGGTGGGTATAACTGGCAAAACCTTACCGAGGTCAATAGCTTTATGGCGATGGACTACTCACCTGGATGGCGATCACTCTATGTAGTGAGCCTCGAATCCGATAGCCTCATACTGTATAGGGTGACATTGGATGGCCACAAAACTCCAATAATGCAGGTACCATACCTTGAATGGTCACCTGCGATAGATGTGGAACCCAACAGCTACTATGGTGATGTACTATATTTCCTTTATCTATCGTATGGAGCTGCGATGATTACAGTCTTCGAGGATAGCTTGACACCATCGTTTACTTTAGAGCTGGATCTCATGCCAACCCTACTGCGGGGTGTGACACCTGAAGTATCAACAAATATGCTTATATCGGAAATGGGGCGTAGTCTATGGTTTTACTGGATAAACGTTGTTGAGGAAGGACATGAGTCAGCACCTCAGGTCAGTAATACATATCTCATAACCGATAAGTTTGTGATACCCACCGATAGTAGGGTAAGACGTACACTTAGAATATTCGACTTGGTCGGCCGTAAAGTGTATCAACGTGATGGCATAGGTACATGGGATTTGCGGTCGATTCCACCGGGTCTATACTTCTATAGGGTTGATGGAGACGGTTCAACCCTATACAAAGGTAAGCTCATCAAGTTAAAGTAATGTTGCAGCTGCTACTATCTGCTACGATAATGGGTGGTGCTTTCAGTGATGATACCCTGTTATATTTCTACACAAGGGATTCGCTATACTGGCAGGATACTGTCATCTGTGTAGATGGTAGGTTGGTCGAGGGTAAGTCACACATCGCTATCTATAGTATCGATGATGGGTGGCTCGACTGTGTGTTATGGGATAAGTACGGTCATAAGCTGTATAAGTTGAAGGTAGAGGTTGATACACTGGAGTTTGGCCGGCTGGAGCTATCACCGACCGGTGACTTGATAATCCTATACGACCGCGTTGGTAGGTTTGACGTATATGGTGAACGTAAGTTTCCCCGTTCGACCAGCCCTTGGGTTCCTATAAGTAAGTTTAACCTATATACATCGATAGAGTTTCGTGACAAATACATTGACGAACCCATAGTATATTTGGAGTTCACCGATGATGGTGAGCCGATACTTATAGAGTTGGAAGATTATCGGTCACCTCGTACATGTGTTATCTGGTACGATGTTGACTACAGTGAACCTGCATGTTACGAACTTGAAGGTATACCCGAAAAGTGGACGTTGGGTGATACCTGCCTATGGCTACAGACGTATGAAATTGAAGGCAATAGTATTGCTCGAACCAGCTGGCTCATATCCAAAACCACCAAGCGTATGCTGGATGTACCACGTGCTATAATGGGTAGGTTTACACCGGATGGTACCAAACTCGTACTTGTGGGTAAGGAAGAAATAACGATAGTTGGGTTACCTGAAGGTGAGCCACTCTATGTATACCACACGTATTCGGTGCCTAAGGTACGTGATATTAAGGTGTTTGATGATGGGTTTGCGCTGTTACGTGCGACAGTTGATAGGGATGAACATGGGTTCTACTTTAAAGAGCCACAGGTATTGATGATGGATTTCAGTGGTAAGAGCCAGATAGAGTTTATGTTCTGGGGGGTGAGCTTCTACAAGCCTGTCTGGCAGGTGCTACCTGATCAGCGTAAGCTGTTGTTGCTCACAAAAGGTGGTGTTAAGCAACAGACATGGTGATACTCTTTCTGATACTCTATCCATGGCCGTTGGCACCACAGGATGAGGTACATCGAATAACTGGTACGTTTTGTGAGTGTCGTGGTGAACGTGACCATTTCCACAACGGTATAGATATACCGTTGACAGAGGGTGGTGAGGTGTTGAATGTATCCACCGATGTGGTGCTCGGCCTGTACCCATCAGGGGCTAACTCATGGATACGTGTGGGTAGGTTCGCATACGTGTTCAAGGATGGAGGTGGTGCTTCAGGTACGAAGGTGGTCAACCCGTTACTGCCGGGTAGGTTATCACCTGTCATCGACAACGTAGCACCCACAATAGCTGAGGTAAGCTTCTACCTACAGGGGACGAACACGAGATTTCCAACCAATATGCTTACGGGTTATATCGATATCGTCATACGTGCATATGATGGTACGGATCTCGGAGGTTGGAATAATGGTGTCTATAAAGTGGGATACCAAATATTGGCTGTTGATACGGTGACACCCGTCACTCCATACTTTGAGAGCTACTGGTTTGATACATTGCCGAACGATGTGTATATCAATAACGTCTATGCAACGGGGTCGAACACATCAACATATTATTACTATGTGACGAATCACATTGATAAAGATACGTTCTGGAATACCGCAGCTGTTACATCTGGTGATTATGTTGTTGGGCTATATGTTGCAGATATATTTGGTAACCAGGATACGTTATACAAACAGATTACCGTGGTGCCAGCTGATACCATAGCACCACGTAACCCGTACATAGTGGATGCATACATAGAGGGTGGTGAGCTATACCTGAGGTGGAGAATGGATGATTATTCTGATGTTTTAGGTTACAGGCTATATCATAGCCTTGATGGTATCCATTGGGAATGTTACCACAATGAAACCGACCTGTGTATCTTCGATACGATATTTGCGTTTGAGCCATTCCCCGGTGAGCTTACTATTTACTTCTATGTAACCGCGGTTGATAGTTCCGCATTCATTAATGAAAGCGATCCATCCCCTTGGGTAGGGATACGATACGATACACCAGCATTCACGATATGGAGTGATGTAATAGCGGCAGGTTACCCCGGGGTGGTTAAGTTTACCGAGGGGATTGAGTTGGGGTTTAGCACCACACGTGAGCTCGATACCTGTACCGATGTTGTGACACTATTATACCGATGGTGGAGCTGCATGGTGAAGCTGAATTTGAAGGAATTGATTTCACACTACCGGTAACTAACTGGTGTGGTGATACGTTAAATTTGTGTATGCTGGAGCCTACAAGTGGTGAACCCATCTTACGTTATTCTACCGGCGATGTAGCTGCTGTTAAAAAGGCAAACACCATGATGTTTGGGTTCCCTATCGAGGAGGTTGAACCTATCGATTCATTACGGAGTAGGATATTTGAGGTGTTGGGGTTGGTGGGTATCAATACACCTGAAACCAATACAAAATTGCCTCGCT
Source organism: Caldifarciminota bacterium 4484_18 (assembly GCA_002256535.1). Lineage (GTDB taxonomy): Bacteria > Hydrothermota > UBA3073 > NMUJ01 > NMUJ01 > NMUJ01. Next base: position 21,449 of record NMUJ01000018.1, on the reverse strand, counting down.
ACATCATTGTACGTGACTGTATGGTGTTACCTATCGAACGTGATGGGTACCTTCGCTACATTAAAGTGAACAAAGTCAACCTCTTCGTACGTGAACATGGTGTTAACAGGCCGCTCGTGTTCATACATGGGGCGTTGGGTGATACAAACAATTGGGACGAGATCATAGCGAATCTGTCACCACAATATCGTGTAATAACATATGATTTACGTGGACATGGACGGTCGACACGACCGCCGTTTGGTTACTCATTGAAGATATTAACTGAAGATCTGTATGAGTTGCTCGATAGATTAGGTATAACACGACCGATACTTGTTGGCCACAGCTATGGTGGATTGATAGCATTATCTTATGCGATAAGGTATGAGGTTGATAAACTGATACTCATAGCGTCAGGCTTACGTACGGTAAGCTTTGGTAGGCGGTTGGTGGTGGGCCCGCTTTTTATTGCATATTTTATGTGGAGTGAGTTCATCTCACGTCGATGGTTGTGGATAGCACTCGATTTCTTTATATTCATGCAGCTTGCATGTATCACACCTGAGTTGACATCCACTGAGATACCTGTACCTGCATTAATAATATGTGGTGATAGAGATCGGATATATCCGCCCAAATATAGTATGGAATTACGGGATAGGTTGGAACGTTCGCAGCTGGTGGTCATCCAAGGTGCAGGCCATATGATGATAAAGACGCATGCGGAGCAGGTCGCACGCATTATGGTGGAATTTTTGGGATGTTGACAATCCATGTACAAGTGTAATTTGGTAATACATTATGGAAGGTTTATTTTCGAAACCGAGGAGGTAACATGCGATGGTTGAAATGGTTAATTTTAATCGTTGTTATCATTGTGGTTGTAGCTATACCTGTGCGTTATTACAATCTATTCGTGACATACGAACAAAAGGTACGTAATGCATGGGCTGAGATTGAGAACCAGCTCAAACGCCGTAATGACCTAATACCTAACCTTGTCAGCAGTGTCAAGGGTTACATGGGGCACGAACGTGAGATATTCGAACATGTTGCTGATGCCAGGGCCAAACTTGCAGGCGCTATGAAGGTGGGCGATCGTAGGAAAATTATCGAATCTGCTGGCGAACTTGGTATGGCACTCGGTAGGTTGCTGGCGATCGTTGAGCGTTACCCCGAACTTAAAGCTAACCAAACTTTTATAAGGTTGATGGATGAGCTTGCGGGTACTGAAAACCGCATAGCGGTGGCACGTAAGCGGTACAATGATACCGTACGTGAATACAATACCATCATAAAGCGGTTCCCTGGTAATATGTTCGCACGTTTATACAATAAGAGTGAAGAACCGTACTTTACGATACCTGAGGAGGAGAAAGCTACCCCTAAAGTTGAGTTCTGAGACTTAAATGGCTAAAAAGCTCATAATAGGGGTGTTAGCATCTGGACGTGGTACTAACCTACAGGCGATCATCGATAATGTAAAATCCGGCAAACTACCTAACGTGGAGATAGGTTGCGTGATATCGGATAACCCGGATGCAAAAGCACTCGACCGTGCACGACATGCAGGTATACCTGCATACTACATCTATCCTGGTGAAAAGCGTACGGTGCTCGACCCTGAACAGGAAGAAAAATATATCGAAACCCTAAAAAAGCATGGGGTTGAACTCGTATGTCTGGCGGGTTTCATGCGGATATTGAAGAAGAGGTTTCTGGATGCATTCTCTAACCGTATCATGAACATACATCCAGCGCTATTGCCAGCATTTCCGGGGCTTAACGCACAGAAACAGGCATTAGAGTATGGGGTGAAAGTATCGGGTGCTACGGTACATTTTGTGGATGAAGGTATAGATACAGGGCCTATCATCCTACAGGAAGCGGTAAAGGTTGAAGAAGACGATACAGTTGAAACCTTAGCTGATAGGATATTGAAAGTTGAGCATAAAATATATTCAGAAGCTATAAAGTTGTTTGCTGAGGGTAGGCTAAAAATAGAAGGTAGACGTGTGAGGATATTGTCGGGTGATGAAGTTGACCAAGCTTAACCAGGTACTCGATGGGTGGGAATAAAACCTACCGCATAAATTCAGTAGCTTTAAAATTGGGTGTTACCCCTGCTACGTTAAGGTTTTGGGAGAAAGCATTCGGTATAAAAGTGAAACGTGACAAACGTGGCCGCTTGTATACGGAGGATGATATTGTGAGGTTTGCCGAGATCAAGCACCTCCTGTATAATGAGAAATATACAATAGAGGGGGCAAAGAAGTTACTACGTGGACATCAAAAGCTTGTGCTATCACGTTACTGGTTACGTGGTGTGATACGTGAGCTGAAAGAGATCAAAAAATTGCTATCATAATAGCCTACACTATAAGCATAGCGTCACCATATGAGTAGAATCGATAGCGATTTTTGACCGCCTCTTTGTAAGCTTTCATTATGAGGTCACGTCCAGCAAACGCACATACCAACAATAACAACGTTGTACGTGGTAGGTGGAAATTGGTCACCAACATATCGACGAGTTTGAAATTATATCCGGGATAGATAAATAGATCTGTATAACCCTTCTGGGGGATAACCAGCCATTTGTTGTCCACTTTCTTAGCGGCGCTCTCGAGTGCCCTCACTGTTGTTGTACCAACAGCGATTACGGGTTTATAAGTATTTATGAAGTCGGCGGCAGGTGGGCTGATCTCAAAGTATTCCTCATGCATACGATGGTTTTCCACCTCACTTGTACGTATAGGGGTGAATGTACCTATACCCACATGTAAGAGGATTTTGGCAATCTTGATACCTTTATGTTCAATCTTCTGTAGCAATCCCTCAGTAAAATGTAAGCCTGCTGTAGGTGCAGCTATGGATCCCGGTACACGTGCGTAGATGGTTTGGTAGCGCTCATAATCGTACTTGTTGGGGTCGCGCTTGATATAGGGTGGTAGTGGTATCTGGCCGTAGGATTGGATGACATCGTCCACGGGTACGGAGAAACGTACAGTTTGACGATCTATCACCTCAGCAGTTATCTCGCTAATAGTTAGTTTACGCCCTTTATCCATACCGCGTTTGGGTTTTATAAGTACGTCCGCTGTGTGGGTATCGATCTTACGTACTATTAAAAGTTCAACCTTACCACCTGTATCTTTACGGCACAATAGCCTTGCGGGGATGACCTTTGTTTCGTTTAGCACTAATACCCCCTGTGAAGGTAATAACTTCACAATATCGGTAAATTTCCTGTGTAAAATTGTGCCGGTTTGCCTGTTGACCACCATAAGACGTGACTCGGTACGTTCAGTGGCTGGATATTGGGCTATAAGTTCACGTGGTAGCTCGTAATCGTAATCTTCGATATTTATGGAGGTCATTTGATATGCAAAAGCTTGACGATACGGTATGGGGAGTGGTTAAGTTCGATATTCACAAAATACACACCTGATGGTACATCGGTTGCATCCCACGTAAATGTTATGCTATGGGTTCGATATTGTTTTGCTGTAAGTTGACGCCCAAGCATATCGTAAATCTCTATTTTCACTGTGGTGATATCTCGTGACGATAGGTTTAGTTGCCAGTATCTACTGAATACCGTATTGTAACGTAACTCTATGCTGGGTTCACATATGGGGTGAGGTACACCCCAGAAACGCATGATACGTGCCATTAGGGTATCACGTGATGCCTGTGGATAGACGGTCTCGATCGGAAAACTTAGGTATATAAGCTTGTAATCAGCTTCGTAGGCAATACCGGCAAAATAATCGCTACCAGTATATCGTAGGATGTGACGACTGCCATTACATGTGTCGATAGCGTCTGGATATCGTACCCGGTATATACCGTGGTTACCGTCGTCAAAGTTGAACGTTAGCCCATCAAACGGTGGTGATATACCCTCAACCTGATATCGCTCCGCATTGTCTGTAACATACTTAGCATGTAGGTAGTTATGATAAAAGTCTGTGTTACCTAACGCATAGCCGATGTCAGAACCTGACACCAATAGGTGGCCACCGTTCTCCAAGTACTGAACAAGTGATTGCTGTTCTGTGGGGTTGAACACATCGTCAGGTCTATCTTCTTGCCCCAGTATCCAATCTACCACCATATAATCGTTTAGCTCAACCGTACCTGAGGTGATAGCTTCATTAGTGGCGGATGCAAACCCATAGCCGGTGTTAGTGAGCGATTTACCATGATGGTACACGTAGGAGTAGGTGTTGCCAGGTTTGGGGGAATCAAACCCATTAACTATAAGTATGGGGGATGCATCGTACCCCATATATGCACCGATGAGCTCGCGTGAGAAATCGCTTTCACCTTTGACATTGTACGACTTGATTTTGAAGAAATACGCATGTCCGGATGGGAGGTTATCTATCACCAAACATGTATCACTGGTTGTGGTTAATGAATCGAAACTCTCACCATCCTCGGATACGTAAACCTTGTAGCCATCCGCATAGGTGGATGAATGCCAAAGTAGTTCGATATAACCAGGTTGCGCAACCGCATAGATAGGTTCAGGTGCTGTTGGTAACGGTGGTAACACAAAGTGATGATGTATAGCATCCCATAACTGTGTATAGTTGCCATCATAGCTTAACGCCCATATGCCGATACCACGTAGGGTTTTGGCTTCCACCAGCTCATATTTGAGGCCTAACGATGTATCGTCGTCGTACCAACATTGGTGCCAACCATATGAATGGTAGCGGTACCAAGGGGTTTGTGATTCCATATCCCATAGCCTACCATAATTGTTGATCTCTTCCATGATCTGGGCAAAAGTTTTGGCCTCACCTTGCCCTGTGGTACGTGCACGTGGGGTGCTGTCAACTACAGGCCAATCGTACCCATAGTAAGGTACACCTAACAATAACTTATTTGCAGGCACATAAGTGAGATAGTAGTTAACAGTATTTGTCACGTTATAGTTACCATAATAAGTGCTACCAGTCAGTGGTGCTACAGGGCCAGCGTATTGGCTGCCATACCAGTAGTAATCGTATGCCATGATGAGGATTGCATCACAGATTTGGGCAAGCTCAGCTACTTGAAACCTGTTCAACCAGTTGACAGCGGTTACATCCAACACAACGTAATAGTTGGGGTTATGTGCATGAAACGTATCTGCAAGCGTACGCATGAAATTGGTGAAATATGTGCTATCTGAGGAGTAGGGTAGCTCAAAATCTACATTGATACCATCAGTGTTGGCGAGTTCAACCTGCCCTAAAAGATTGTGTATCGCATTCTGTGTATATGTGGGGTTACGTATGATTGAGCGTATTGCATCACTACTGAAGCATATAGCGACAAGTACGAGCTTAACCCCATGAGCATGGGCAAGGTTGATCAACCCCATAACCGGCCATCCATGGTAGTTTGTGATATCACCAGTGGGGCCGAGCTCTACACCAAAGTATGCGATTACAGATAATAGGTCGTAATCCAAATAGGGGTACCAGTCACGTCGCCAATAGGGGAGGTAGCCGAACACTTCACGTTGTAGGATAGTATCTTTACGTGGTATCAAAGGTATAGGTCGGACGTAAGGTTTCACGGGTAGGGTTAATGAATCCTTATGGCTACTATATTCAAGCTGATGTATCGATTGATACGTAATTACGTGAGTTGTTAACAGAGACAGTACTACCAGCATAGAAGATTACTTGGTACGTTCGCCCCTGTCCTCTGTGTGACGTCTCCATGGGTAAGGGTACAGTAATGCAAGCGGTATTATACCTAAATAGCCGACGACCAGCGCTATTGTGGCAGCTACGAGTAGCTGGTTCTTGAGGAATATGAACCCTAAGAATATCACAAATAGACCCAATACCAGTAAACCATAGTTTTTGCCACTCAACCGCACAGGTTCCACTCTACGAGGGCGATACTTTTTACGTGAAGGTTTGGGTTCCTCCCTTTTCGGTTTGGCTTTTTTCTTCTTACCCATTATGACTCCTTGGGTTTTTGTGCAAGATCTTCAAATGATGCCAGCATCACCATATCGCGGAACACTTCATAGACAAGTTTAACAGGTACGTCGTCTCTCATGGTGACTGTACCTATCTTCGTGGGTAATACCATCGAGATTTTGCCATCCTTTATGCGTTTGTGTTGCCGTAAGTGGGTTTCGATCTCCTCAGCATGAAACTTTATGAACCATCCCGCAGGGTAGATATTAAGTAGTAACCTGATTATGCGGCGGGTGGTGTCCAGATCGATGAACCCCATCCTGTACGCGATAAGTGTAGCCGCCAGTATACCAAGGTTGGTAGCTTTGCCATGTGAAACCCTGTGTCGGGTTACTGACTCTATGGTGTAGCCAACGGTATGGCCCAGCATTAACGTCTGTCGAACACCTCTCGCATGTTCGTCCTCACTCACTACCTTGGCTTTGAGTTGACTCGACTTCTCAACAAGTTGATAGAGTGAAGTAAGGTCACCTGCGAGTAATTCAGTTAGATGGGATTCAACATACTCGAAAAGCTCAGGTGACATCACGATACCATATTTTACCACCTCGACAAGCCCTTCTTTGATATCATTTATAGGTAATGTTTTCAACACTTCTATATCGCTGTATACGAGTGAGGGTTGATAGTAACTACCCAGTATGTTCTTGCCACGACGATTGACACTTACCTTGCCACCTATTGCTGCATCAACTTGCGCCATAAATGTGGTTGGCCACCCAATGCAATAAGTAACCCAGTATTATCGAAGTAGTGATCCATCAAAAAGTCGTAGACATCTTCGGCGGTATCGAGACGCTTGAATTTTTCACCCTCTGGTATGGTGAAAAAGTCTACAGAGAAGCCCGCGGCTTCGAGGCTATCCCTTACATCGTTACCGTAAAGGAGTTTAACCAATGGATGTGTGATAATGGCTATAGTGTCGGTGTTGGGGAACCTTTCACATAGGGTGGGACCTAAGCCTTTCATAATACCCACTCCGAGCTGTATATCGTACGATCTGGTGTCAAGATCAACGGTTATGGTATTCGATGGTAACGAATTAAGTTGAAAAGGTGTAAGTTTCAGCTTATCAATAATCTCATTAACCACAGCTTCGGGTGAACGTCCGGTGATATCAACTTCGACATCGGCAAAACTGTATAAGTTATGTTTCCTTTTCCACAACCTGAGTATATCTTGTTTGGTTTTACCTTTCACGAACGGACGATACTTATCATCGTCTAAGTTTGCAACCATGATGTTTGGATCGAGCTTCAGGTGAACTACTTTACCCATGGTACGCATACGGGCACGGTTGGCGGCTTGGAAGACTGCACCACTACCTGTAGATAAGACCACGTTACGAAGGCCGGTCAATGAACTCAATATACGTCTTTCACGTACGTGGAAACTACCTTCACCGAATCGCTTTATAAATTGTGGTATCGTGAGGTTGCTACGTAATTCGATGAGCTGGTCAAGATCCAGATATCTGTAGTTGAGCTTTTCGGCGAGTATGGTACCGATCTTAGACTTCTCTATGCCTAAATAACCTATCAATACAACATTATTGCCGCGACGTCTACGTGCCATTATACCTCCCTAATAGGTAAGATTAAATTAATCAACGTACCACCTCCGTAAAGGTTATATGGTGGGTTAGCTTTTTGTAAAGTTTATTAACAACCTGTGTATCGGGTAACGTGTGCCACTCGATATCCGGTAGCTTTTTGAACCACTGTATTTGACGGCGTGCTAATATACGGGTGTGTTTTTTGGTAAGATGTTTGGCTTCATTAAGGTTGATCTTACCTTCGAGATAGTCGATAACCTCCTTATACCCTATCGTCTGTAGGGCGTTGAGGTTACGTGGATAGCCAAGCGATAACAACCGTTGTACTTCTTCAACAAGACCCTGTTCGAACATCTTATCCACACGGATATTTATCCTTCTATATAGTGATTGCCTTTCACGTATAAGCCCAATGTATAATGGGGTGAAGGATGCACGTCGATGTGATAGCGATTGCCAGTAAGATATGGGTTTGCCGGTGGCATAATATACCTCAAGTGCCCTGGCTATACGTTGTTTGTCACGTAGTGCTAACCTACTCGCGGTGGTAGGGTCGACCTTCCTGAGCTCCTCGTATAATAGTTCTGTTGGGGTAGCTCGTAGCCTGTTGCGTAATTCAGGTGTCGGTTGTACAGGGAGTTCAAAGAACCCTTCTACTAACGCCTTTATGTAGAGGCCGGAGCCACCAACAACTATCGGTAACCTATTACGTGCGAATATTTCATGGATCACCTTACGTGCCATACATGCATAATGCCAGGCGTTGAAATCCACATCGGGGGTCACTATATCGATCATATGGTGGGGTACAATTTGTAGCCATTCCTTTGGCGGCTTGGCTGTACCTATGTCCATGAACTTGTAGATTTGACGTGCATCAGCGGAGACGATTTCGCTATCCAACCGCTGTGCGAGTTCAAATGCTAACTCGCTCTTACCTACTGCGGTGGGCCCTACTATGATGGGTACGATACGCATTAACGTAATTTAACGTAATTTGTAGATAAAGGTTATGATACCGGTTTGCGTCTCCTGGGGTACGTCAGGTGGAAGTGGTTCGAACACCCACAACCTGAGTGCGTTCAACGTGAGCCTATCGAATATGTTGCCACCGTGCTGAAGTAGTTCCATCTTCTCTATCCTACCAGAGGGTGCCACGTGTAGTTTTACCACAACGGTAGCTTCTTCATTGTAACCGCTGGGATATTGGGGTATCACCTTATATAATATACGACGTTGCTTTATCTCACCTGTTATGAGAAATCCCTCTTCACCCTCAGCCGGTGATGTGGGAGGTGATATCTTCTCTATCTCACGTACTTCTGGGGTAGCTTCGGGTAGTTCCGGTGGTTGGGTATGTTCAACAGTGGGTAGTTCAGGCAACTCTTCTTTAGTTATATCCTTACCGGGTATGTGGCCGGCTCGCTCTTCGATAAGTCCTACCTCAACCCATACAGGTATAGCGTTGGGGGTTTTGAACTGCAGTTTTACAGCAATCAGTACAAAGATTGTGTGGATAACGAGTGAGACTATAATCCCTGTACGCATCTGTATTAAAAGTATAATCCTTTAACTTATAAGTCAATCTGCGAATAAATGGTTGCTGATGCGGGTAGATGAACATTACCGTTACAGTAACTTATGAAGCTTGACCATCGTGATTCCATAATATTATAGAAGTGATGCAACCAGTAGAAGTGGTGCTGATATTGGTGTTGGGTTATTTGATGGGTTCAATCCTATTTGCAGAGATTATCGCACGCCTACGCGGGGTGAATATACGGAAGGTGGGATCAGGTAATCCCGGTGCTGCTAACGTGTTTCGTGAGGTAGGTAAGCTCGAAGGTGTAATAGTGTGGGTGTTGGATGCAGCCAAAGCTGCCATACCTATGTTGATAGCAGGTAGGGTGTTGAGGTTACCACATTTCTGGGTGGGTATGACTGGTATTGTCGCATTTGTGGGACATTGTTGGCCAATATGGTATAAATTTAAGGGTGGTAAAGGTGCCGCCACCGCGAGCGGTGTATTCCTGTATCTATTGCCAAAGATGTTTCCGTTTGGTGTGGCTGCATTCTTCATTCTACAACGGGTGGGGCCACGTTCGGGGAAGAAGATGTTGCTCACATTCGTAATAATGATGGCCATCATATTCGGTCTGTATTATAGGGAATGGCAGTGGTTATTACCATTTATTTTGATTTTCATAATCATAGGGGGTATTGCAAATATTGACGTTTTAAGGGAGGTAAGATTATGAAGTTATGGGCACGTAAAACCTATCGCATAGGTATGGGGAGTCTGTTCCCCATAATATATTACTTTACACCACATAGGTATTTTACGCTGTTGGTGGTGGCGTACTTTCTTGGCATAATGACAGTGATCGAAATATTGCGTCGCCTTATTAAGGGTGCATGGAAGGTGATGGTTGAACACTCACGTGGTATACTTAAGATAGAAGAGGCGCGTACATTCGTTGGTACGACGAGCTTCCTAATAGCTGTATTTATCATAATAGCTGCATTCGACAAAAGTATAGCGATTACTGCTATTGTGTTTTTGACGTTTGGTGATGCGATGGCTACAATTGTGGGTATGAGGATAGGTCGCATACGTACGTTTACGGGTAAGACACTCGAAGGTAGTATCGCATTTTTTGTTACATGTGTGGTGCTGGGTTACTTGTTGTCATTGACACCGCGATTGTATCTATCGTGGCCCCTAATATTATGGGGGGCGGCTGCTGCAACGGTGGTGGAGATGCTGCCATTGCGGGTGGATGACAATTTCACAGTAGGTATCGGTACGGCAATAGTTATGCAGATTGTCAAGATGATCTGACACAAAATAGGGGGTGAGATGAAATGGGAAATCGTAAAGCAGATTTTCAAGAAGGAGTTTAATTACTACTTTAGGTCACCTATCGCATATATTGTGTTGACAATATTTCTGGGGTTGACTGGATACTTTTTTGTAGCAGACCTATTTGTCATAAATCAAGCCACCATCCGCAATCTCGTGATGCTTATACCGCTTTTCTTGGTGTTCTTCATACCTGCAATCACTATGCGTTTAATAGCTGAGGAGAAGCGTGAAGGTACGATAGAAATACTGGCGACTTTACCTGTTAGTGAGCCAGAGGTCATCATCGGTAAGTTTCTTGCTGCTTGGGTGCTCGTGATTATAGGGTTGGTACTTACGGTTATATATCCGATAACTTTGGAGATACTGGGTGATGTGGATTGGGGTAGTGTGATCGGTTCGTATGTGGGGCTTATACTTGTGTCGTTTATGTTCACGACGGTGGGGATATGGGCATCATCACTTACTGCAAGCCAGATAGTTGCTATGATAGTGGGGTTGGTTATCGCGTTTATGTTCTTCTTGCTGGGTAAGGTGGCAAATTTTGCACCTGATTGGTTGAGCCCATTCCTTGCATTTATCGGTATAGATCAGCACATGGAGAACCTATCTCGTGGTGTACTCGATACACGTAACATAATATATTTCATAACTGTGGGTGGGTTGTTTCTATTTCTTACGTATTTGACGTTTAAGCGGTTCTTGGAGCGGTTGATGGGTGGTGCCACGTTGGTATTGGTGATACTCATCGTTTTCTTTGCAAACCTAATATCCTATTATGTCTATCACAGGTGGGATATATCCGAAGGTAGGGTATATTCACTATCACCTGCATCTGTTAGGTTGGTGCGTGAGCTCCACAACCCTGTACTCGTACGTGCATATGTGACGGCAAAGTTACCACCCCCCTACAACGTGCTGGCTGAGTACGTTAAGGATATGTTACGTGAGTACCGGGCAGCAAGTAGGGGTAGGTTCAAACTGGAGATAATAAACCCAAACACACCCGATAAGATGCGTGAAGCCACCCGCATGGGTATACAGGCGTTACCTTTGCAAGAGGTGAAAGCGGGTGAGTTTGCGCTCAAAAATGCATTCCTTGGTGCGGTCTTCATATATGGGGATAAGCGTGAAACGATACCGGTGTTCGAGGATATATCGAATTTGGAGTATCGGGTGACATCACTCATACGTAAGCTTACAATGGAAGAGAAGCCCATAATAGGTATCGTAAAGGGGCACAATGAAGCGGAGCTTGCACGTAGGTTGAAACATGAGATTGAAAAATTGTATGAACTAACCGAAATCGATATTGAGACCGATTCTATACCAGCAGACGTAGAGGCATTGATTGTGGTAGGCCCCGAATCACCATGGAGCGATTCTGCATGCAGCAAATTAGAGCGATTTCTTGAACAAGGTAAACGAGCTGCACTATTTCTCAGCACGTATAAGGTGAACTTACAGAATTTCAACACTACGCGGTTGGAGACGGGGGTTGATTCATTGCTTGCAAAATATGGTATAAAGTTGGAACCTGGGTTTGTGTTCGACCCTGTCTGTGAAAACGTACGTGTAACTACACGGCAAGGTTTCTTTACCGTGACGCGGTTGGTATCGTACCCGTTGTTCGTACGCGCGACCACCCTTAATAGTGAGCATCCCATAACACGTAATCTTGGTAGTGTAACGTTTCCGTTTGTATCACCGGTGGAGGGTGGTAAACCGCTGGCATGGTCTTCACAATATTCGTGGTTAGTTAGTACACCATTTATGGTGGTACCGGGGCAACAATATAAACCAACAGGTGAACAGGCTGCACGACCGTTGGCAGCGTATACAGATAGTTTAGTTAGATTAGTGGTTATCGGTACAGCTGCTATACCGATGGAGGATTACATAACACCAGGTGGGCTCACATTCTGTATGAATTTGGTGGATTGGTTGGTACAGGATGAGAGCCTGCTTACAATTAGGGGTAAAGGGATAAAAGCACGTCCGTTGAAGAAGTTATCACCCACCAACCAACTAATCGTCCGTATAGCTAATATACTGCTGCCTATAGGGATATTGTGTGGGATAGGTTTGTACAGGAGACGTAGGTTGCGTCGTATAAGACATGTCACTTAAAGAAAATATAAAGATTGACGAAGAACAGGTTGCAGCAAAGATTGTTGACTTCATCCGATACCATTTGACAAAATCCAACCGCAAGGGGCTCATACTGGGGTTGTCAGGTGGGCTTGATTCAGCTTGTGTGGCTGGTTTATGTGTGAGGGCGACACTTCCACAGAATGTACTGGCTCTCATAATGCCGGAGAGGGATTCACATAGTGATACCGTAGAGGATGCGAAGCTGGTTGCGGATACGTTTGGTATAGAAATGGAGATTATCGACATATCACCGATACTGGAAAGGTTTGGTGTATACGATATGTTGCCACGAAAGATAATGGATATGAAACGCGTATTGCCGGGGCTGGTGAGGGCTGGATATAGGATGGTACCGAAGAATTTAAACCCATTTTTGGGTGGGTTAGAAGGTGCGACATTCGATTGGATGCACCCTATAGAAGCATATTACAGGATAAAGCATAGGGTGAGGATGGTCATCCTATATTTATGGGCGGAGAGATTACATTACCTTGTTGTAGGTACGAGCAACAAAACCGAAGATATGACAGGGTTCTTCGTTAAGTACGGTGATAATGCAGCTGATATTATGCCGATAAAAAACCTTTATAAGACACAGGTGAAACAACTTGCACGCTATTTGGGTGTACCTGATAGGATAATCGGGAAGCTACCCAGCCCGGACCTATTGCCAGGTATTACTGATGAGTTGGCGCTTAAGTTGACCTATGAGAAGCTTGACCTTATTCTGTTGGGTATCGAAAAGAACATGGACGAAGATACTATCGCAAAGGAAGTGGGTGTAAAGCGTACCACAGTGAACCTATACGTATATGGACATAACCTGACACGGGTTGACGTAAAGACCGGTGAGATACTGTGGCAATTTAAGCTCGGTGATAGGTGGTATGAGGGGTTTAATGGGGCACTGTTTCTTAGAGATCGGTTTATTACCACAGCATTTGACGGTAATATCTATGCATTCCGTAGGGATACTCTGGTCTGGATATATAAAACGGGATGGGAGTTAAGTGCAATACCACAGCTGCTACCTGACGGTAATATATTGGTGGCAGATCAGCTTGGTATATTTGTGCTCAACCGTGACGGTAAGTTATTATGGTGTCGTAAAACACGTGGATTAGTCTATGTCACGCCAGCAGTTTATGACACGATAATAGTTGTAGGTGCAACCGACGGTATACTTTATGCTTATAATTACAGGGGTGACCCCCTATGGGAATACGATATGGGGTATAAGGTGGCTAACTCGCCGGTGGTTTACAAAGATAAAATATTCATAGGGTCGGACAAATTGTATGTGCTGACGGTTGAGGGTGATCTCGTATGGGTGAGAGATTTGGGTGCATTGATAAATGCGCCACCGGTGGTGACCGACAATCTGGTGTATGTGGTAGCTGATAGCAGCTTATATGCGATCAGTACAGAAGATGGTGAAATAGTTTGGCAATATAAGACGGGTGAACTCGTTAAGTCACATCCATTGCTGTACAATGATGTGGTATGTTTTGGGTCGATGGATGGCAAGCTATACGTGGTGGATGCGGAAGGGGGGGATTCAATCTGGGCTTATGACATAGGTAAGCCGGTCAATGGCAGAGTGATAACCGATGGTACTGCTATATACGTATCGGCGGACGATGGTTACGTGTATAAGTTTACATCCAGCACAAGGGATTATGGAGGGTGGCTTGATATTGTGTATTACCCCAAATCGATGCGGATAGGTATGAATGATAGCTTGAAGGTAAGAGTAGTGAACTATGGTGATAAGAGTTGGCACTCCAATGTAGCCATTGTTGGTGAATGGTACGAACGTAATGGTAAGCTGTACGAGGTTAGGTGGTCACTCACCAACGTAGCGGCTGGCGATACGTTGGATACGGTTTTGGTACTACAGACACCGGACGTACCGGGTAAATATCAGTTGAAACTGTACATCAAGCATAAGCACCAGATATCATTCCCCAAGCATGAACTGGAGATAGAAGTGCAACCCTATCCGATAAAGAACGAACCGTTTACAGAAAGTTACATACCTACTCCGTACCTATATTTTGATAGCATATTGGTGAAGCGGTTTGGTACCCCTGGTGATACGCTTATGGAGCGGGTGGCATTGATAGTCCCCTATGATATATATCCCGAGTTGAGACCATACATTGAACAATACGAAGAAGATGTTGAGGCGAAGCTACCGGTAGATATTACCATACATGCAGAGAGTTGGTACACACCGGAGGAGTTACGTGAGTATCTAAAGAGCTTATATCGAAGTGATTCAATAACTGGTGCGATACTTGTTGGTAGCTTACCTGTACCGATGTGGGCAGCACCGTGGGATGATAAATATCTGATTTCACTGTATTACGAGAACCTTGAGGGTGAGTTCTATGATACAAGTGGTGACGGGTACCTCGATAAATGTCGAATCCTATGGTAACAGGTTCTGGTTGGGTTATGGTGCACATTATCTTGATATGTTACGTAAGGGATGGGATATCGTCGAAATATGGACACATGCGTGTGCGTTGTTCCACCAATACGATAAGGGACCATACCGTGAAGTTTACACATGGAAGATAGCTGAACTACCGTATGGACCGCTGATATTATTTATATGGGGATGTCATGCGGGTGATTTCACCGAAACTGGTAACGAGTATTATCTACCAGCCGCGTACATGTTTGGTAACCCCATGACGGTGGCTGTACTTGCAGCAACAAGAAGTGTGGGGACTGATGAACATGACCTCATGTACAGGGGTATGGCCAAAGGATATACGTTTGGTCAATCTTACTGGGCTTATAAGGTGGAGGTGGTCAACCCTAAAGCTTTACACCATAGGTGGACAGATATAACAATACCGACGTTGATATGGGGGTTGAGTATGTTCGGTGATCCATTTGTAACATTGGAGAGACCCTGGGGTAGGGGTAGGGTGGTGGAAGGCGGGTGGGATAATGGGGTGCAGGCAACTGTCTATTTCATAGATGTGACAACCAACCACCCAGTAGCTGCGATATGTGGGCCGGAGACGAGTTGGACCGAACATGTTGAGATAGCTGAGAGATTACCGCCACTGCTTATACGAGTGCCACATAAGGTGGAGATAACTTCGCAGGGATATAGGTTGATATCATTACCAATCTATCCGGAACCTGCGCAACTCGATACGTATAACTTAAGGTTATACAAATGGGAGGCGGATGGGTTCAAGCCAACCGATAGGGTAGAGCCAGGGCGTGGGTATCTCATCAAGGATACCGTAGATGTCGTTATAAAGGGGCATACCGTAAGAGATGTACCATATACGGTTAATCTGGTGAATGGGTGGAACCTCATCGGTAACCCATACGAATGGCCGGTGGATTGGCAAACCGTGAAAGTTATCTGGCGTGTATGGGGGCAACCATTACGCTATGCTACACTGCAGGAAGCTAAGGATATGGGATGGATCGAACCTATCCTATGGGAATTTTACAATGGAGCTTACCATATTAGGACTATCATGCAACCATACATCGCGTATTGGGTAAAGGCATATGCGGTGGGGTATTATGCGTATGGGTTTCCATTGTTAAGGATATACCCTAAACACGCTACTGGGAAGGATAGGTTTGAGGTTAGCCCAGCACTACAGTTCTATGTCAGGGTTGGTGATATGGTAGATAGTGCATTATACATGGTGGTGGATGGTGAGTCGTATCCTAAGCCACCCGAACCTGATACCTCCATCGATTATGTATATATGTTTGTACCGATACTGGATGTGGGGTTTGTGTCTGATAAATATGCGATAGTAAATGTTGAAACCGTCCCAGTAGTGTATCCACTATATGTTAATGTGAATACAGGGGATTCGGTTGTCACCCTTACGTGGCAATCACATGGTTTCCCCTATCGAGTGGTTATAAGGGATGGCAATTCATATATAGATACCGAGGTACGGGATGAGTATAGATTTGGAGTTGCCAAACCCGCCAAACGTGGCTATAAGAGGTTAGAGCTTATGATCTATGAAAAAGGAGGTAAATGGAAGCCTTAAAATTTGTGGTAGCACCGTTCTTGTTGGGTTATTTCATAGGTGGTATACCGTTTGGGTTTATACTCGTGTACGCTATCAAAAAGGTTGATGTACGCAAATATGGTAGCGGTAATATAGGTGCGACAAACGTTATGCGGGTGGCAGGTTTCAGGTGGGGCGTGATGGCTTTTCTGTTAGATGTAATAAAGGGTGGGTTACCGGTGTGGTTGATGTTAAGATGGACGAACGAACCAATAATAGCATGTTGTGCAGGTGCAGGTGCGATGATGGGGCATGCTTTCCCTATATACCTGAGGTTGCGTGGTGGTAGAGGGGTGGCGACTGGATTAGGTGTATTTATACCGTTAGCCCCGATAGCTGCAGGGATTGCGTTTGGTGTATGGGTGGTCGTATTAGCCGCTGTACGTATAGTATCGGTGGCATCGATGATAGCTGCTGTGAGTATGCCGATAGTTCTGTTCCTGATGCAGCGTGAACTTACGTCGGTGCTGGTATTGGCAGTATTTGGTGCAGTGTTTGTTATATGTAGGCATATACCGAACATCAAGCGATTGGTTAAAGGTGAGGAACCCAAGATAGGGCGTAGATCAAATTGATTTTGTAGCTATATTTCTGCTGGCTATATCCACATAGCGGAGAGGCTCCGGTATGCGGTGTTTGGTTGTACGTAAGATAAACTTATATGCGGTGGTGAAGTCAATTCTATGGCCAGGTGATACAAATATGGGGTTAACATTAGTAGCTGTACGGATGACGAGGCCGATCTTTTCACCATCATCATATAGCCAGCTATAAGCACCACGGGTGAGGTGGGGTGGTTTATACTCACCTATAAGACAGGACTTTGCACACCCTATAGTGGATATATTCAACACAACACCTACATGTGAAGCGAGTCCAAACCTTCTGGGGTGTGCGATACCATGACCATCTACCAACAGAAGGTTGGGCATCCTTTGTAACTTCAGTAATGCACGTATGATGAAGGGTAACTCACGAAAGCTGAGCAACCCCGGCACATACGGTATATGTGTTGGCATGATGTGATGAGAGGTTTCAACCAGCATAAGATCGTGTAGATTGAATGTGGCACAAACAGCTACCCCATAATGGGATTTGAAGCTTACGTCACATGCGCCGATCAGGTTTACAGGTGCATCAGGTGGCTGTAAGATTACCCTGGTACGCAGGCGGTTCTGTATTTCTACAGCTTTACCCAGGTTGAGCATAAAATGGACGTAATACGTCGTCAAGCTTCGGATAGCCTATCTCTTCAAGTTCGTACTTCACACGACAGCTGGGTTTATCGATGGAGATCAACCGTCGCAAGTCTATGGGGGTGGCTATTATTAATGTTTCGTAAGGGATGCTGTTTATAGTGGCGGCAAGCTCTTTTATCTGCGTCTCGCTATAACCCATGGCTGGTAGTAATGATCCAATATGTGTGTATTTAGCGAATGTTTGTTTGATGCTACCCTTTGCGTATGGACGTGGATCGATTATCTCTCTGGCACCATACTTCTGTGCGGCTATGACACCTGCTCCATAGGGCATTTCACCGTGTGTGAGTGTGGGGCCATCTTCTACTACTAACACAGCTTTATCCTTTATGCGATCGGGGTGCTCAACGAATATCGGGGAGGCTGCCTCTATTACTGTGGCACGGGGGTTGTATTTTTTAATATTTTTGAGTACGGTTTGGATGTCTGACCATCTGGCGGAGTCGATCTTATTGACTATCACCACATCCGCAAGGAGTAGGTTAACAAGCCCGGGATAGTAAGAGATTTCGTTACCGGGGCGATGTGGGTCAGTTACTACGATTGATAGGTCTGGTTTGAAGAACGGTAAGTCATTGTTACCGCCATCCCATATTATGATGTCGGCTTCGGATTCGGCTTCGTGTAAGATTTGTCCATAATCGATACCTGCATACACTACGATACCGTTGTTGATGTGGGGTTCGTATTCCTCACGTTCCTCTATGGTACAGTTGTGGCGATCGAGATCGTCGAGGGATGCAAACCTCTGTGTAATCTGCTTACGTAGGTCACCGTAGGGCATGGGGTGGCGTACGATGACTACGTTTTTGCCATGCGATTTTAGTAGATTGGCAACCTTGCGTGTGGTTTGGCTCTTACCCGACCCTGTGCGGGTGGCGGTTATGGAGATTACAGGTAGATGTGACTTCAGCATAGTATCCTGTGGCCCTAAAAGCATGAAGTTAGCGCCTGCAGATAACACCTTAGAGGCACGTTCCATTACGTATTGGTGCGATACGTCGCTGTAGGAGAAGACGACGATATCTACGTTATACTTCTTTATGAGTGTGGGTATTTCAGCTTCTGGATAGATGGGGATACCATTTGGGTAAAGCTTACCGGCTAATTCGGGTGGATAAATTCTATTTTCGATATTCGGTATCTGGGCAGCAGTAAATGCAACCACCTCGTAGGTGGTATTATCACGGAAGAGTAGATTGAAATTGTGAAAATCCCTACCTGCAGCTCCCATGATGATGACACGTTTACGGCCCATTATGCCTCCCATACATATGGTGTGTTATCTTCTATAACATAACCGTCTTCGGTGAGCGCCTTTTGAAGGTAAACAGGTAATGTGAACATAGCTCTGTGTAAGTGCGGTGAGTAATATCGTAAACCAGTAACCTGGCGTGCGGTTTGACGTTCCTCTAAGGTGGTGGTATCCACAAGCGGATCAAGGGTTAGGGTTGCGAGGTTGAACCCCCACGGCATCTGAAACGTATATATGTACGCCCAGCTACACCCTCAGGGGTTAGGGAGGATTTGACCAATTCATAAAATTCGCGTGTGAAAAGTTTAAGTGATGGCCCACCCTCGAGCGGCTCTGTGAGATCGACTATAACAACGTCGAATTTGTCCTTGCAACGGGTGAGCCATTCCCTACCGTCATCTATGTGGAGTTCGACACGTGGGTCGTCGAATGCACCACATGACCATTCGGGTAAATACCTCTTGCATGCATATACAAGTTCATCGTCTATGTCTACCATTACAACTTTATCAACAGTGTTATGGCGTAGGATTTCACGTAGGTCGGCACCTTCGCCACCACCTATTACCAGCACCTTGTGTGGTGCTGGATGTACAAACATTGGTGTATGGACGAGAGCTTCATGGAATATGAACTCGTCAATTTGTGCGGATTGTATTTTACCATCAAGGAAAAGTACTTTGCCCCAAACTTTTGTATGTAAGATTTCAATTTTTTGCCATCTGCTTTTATGTGAAAAAATGTATGTATCTACCCTACACATGTAACGTAAACTTTCCGTAAAGCGTTCCTCGTACCAGAGACTGTTAGAGTCGTCTTCCATGAACCTCCTAAGAGATCGATAGCAGCATAACCATGCTCGGGCCATGTGTGGATACTGAAGTGTGACTCCTCGATGATAATTATACCCGATACGCCGTAGGGGTGGAACTGGTGGTAGAAATCGGTGACCACTTTTGCGTTACTTGCACGTGCAGCTGTGTCGAGTGCCTCCTTTATCCGTGTACTATTGGTGAGTACGAATGGATCACACCCCCAAAACTCCAGCAATATGTGGGTACCCAAGGCTCGCTTCATCTTTGGCACCTCCTTTTTGGCTGAAAATAAAACCGTTGACATTCGACCCCTCGCGTGTCAAATACCCTCCAATTGCACGAATTATTTAAATAAAAGTTATCCACAAATTGTCAACCTTTTATGCAGGCAAAATGCTCGCTATTTAATGTGAAATTCCACTACGTCACGATCCTCAAGTTTATAGTTCTTTTCAACCCTAAGCCCCTTTATGGAGGTGCCACGCCATAGGCGTGCATATTTGAGCTTATGGGCGAAATCTTTATGTATCTCTTCGGCTGCATCCAATAATGTGCTACATTTTGGTAAAATCAATGGGTCACTGTACTCTATGGGTTTGCCGGGTGCTTTGGTGTAAACTCTTATAACATTCAGGATGTCGAATATCATACGACGTAGCTCCTCCAACCCTTGTAGGGTTTCTGCAGATATGAAGTGTAGCTTAAAATCGTGCAAGAGAGAGCGCCATCTATCGAGGGATGGTGGGTTCACTAAATCGATCTTGTTGATAACTGCCAATATCTTAGCTGGGGGTTTGCGTGCCAGTAGCTGCTGCTTTTCCGTTTCTATACGTATGGGGTTGGGATCTGTCACATCATGTATCCACAATAATGCATCACTATCATGTATGATACCGAACAGCCCTGGTATCGGTGATTTGGTGAGTGGTGGTAGATCTACCAACTGTATCTTGATATCCTCGAACTCCATCATACCAACTACCGGCCCTGTAGTAGTAAAGGGATATGGGGCTACTTTAGTGTCGGTGTTGGTGAGCCGCCTCATGAGGAGCGATTTGCCGGAATTGGGTGCACCAACGAGTATGATGATACGACGGAATTTGGCAATTTTTGCCCTTAGGGCGGCTTGTAGTTTGTCTGTACCTTTGTGTTTCGGCATTATAGCGAGCATCTCCTCAAGTGCTTTGATCTTATCCTCGGGTGTCTTTGCTTCACGGTAACGCTTCTCAGCAGCAAAGTATTGTGGTGGTAAGTTGGCCGGCATCAGAGGTATTGGCTATACCGCTTCTTTTTTGCCAGTAAGGCGATAAGCTCTTTTATCTCTTGATCCTTATCCTTATGGGCTACAAGCACGCGGTTGCCACTTTTGACAATAATCAGGTTATCCACCCCTATTGTTGCAATTATGCCATCTTCTGCATAGATGATATTATCAGAGGAGTCGATACCTACCCAATCGCCGACCACAACGTTGGTGTCAGTTTTGGGTTTGATATTCTCCAA
>NMUJ01000017.1 GCA_002256535.1 Caldifarciminota bacterium 4484_18 | reverse complement strand
GATGAGTTTGGCATGCCAGGTGCAGGTGACCCTGACAACCGTAGAGTTATGAGGTTTGGTGATGAACTCATGGAATATGAGAGACAAACCCTGCAATACATACGTAATGTGGTGCAACTGAGGCGCCGTCATCCATCACTACGTAAGGGGGTGTTAAAAACGCTCGTCATCGAACCCGATGTCTGGGTTTACCTCAAACAGTACTTCAATGATAAGGTGATAGTAGGCCTTAATAGAGGAGGAACACCTAAGACGGTGCAACTTAAACTTACCGGTAGGTGGGTAGACTATTTCACCGGTGATACGTTGAGTGGTAACGTAGAAACCACTATACCAGCGCTCGGTACGCTAATCCTTGAGGAGGTGAAATGATAGCAATACTTGCAATGGAAGTAGGTGTCGACCCTGATATACCCACGTATTGTGGGGGGTTGGGAATACTGGTGGGTGACATACTAAAGACTGCCGCCGATATGGGGTTACCGTTTGTGGGAGTATCATTGATGTATCACGAAGGTTACCTAAAGCAGCAGGCAACACGTAGACTATATTTAGGTGACAAGAAATGCAGGCTAATACAGGAGACACTTTTGGGTATAGGAGGGGTTAAGGTGCTGAGAAGTTTGGGTTACAACATCGATGTATACCATATAAATGAGAGTCATGCTGCGCTGTTGATACTGGAGTTGATACGTGAGCTTCGTGATACCACGCTTATACGTAAGAAATGTGTGTTCACCACACATACGCCGTTACCTACAGGACACGAAGAGTATGGGGTTGCTCTGCTAAAGGAGGTGCTGGCTGAGGAGTACCACCCTATCTTGCAAACATTGGTGCCAGATGATGTATTGAATATGTCGCGGTTGGCGTTCACCTATTCCGCATATACTAATGCGGTATCGAAACGACATGCTGAAGTTACACGTGAGATGTTTCCTGAGTTCAAGATCGACCATGTAACGAACGGAGTACATTCGCTGAGCTGGACGTGTGATGAGTTTAAATCGCTTTTCGACAGATACGTAACGGGATGGAGGGATGACCCAAGGAGGTTGGTTAATGCCGGTAGAATAGATGACGATGAGCTATGGGCTGCACATATGGAGGCTAAGAAGAGGTTGATCGATTTCGTACATAAATCATGTGGGGTGAAGCTCAACCCCCATGTGTTAACGATAGGGTTTGCACGTCGTGCTACGGGATACAAACGTGCATATGTGGTGTTGGAGGATATCAACCGCTTGCGAGCCATCGGTAAGGGTAAGCTGCAGTTCGTATTTGCTGGTAAGGCATATCCAACAGATCACGACGGTAAATCCGTGATACGCAAAATCTACAAAGGCATACACGAGCTTAAGGACGACGTCAAAATCGTATATATTGAAAGCTACGATATGAAGGTGGCTCAGTTGATGGTAGCAGGTGTAGGCTTGAGTGTGCTGGATGGATGGTGGGTTGAGGGTTGTATCGAAGGTGTCACAGGATGGAGCATAGAGGATGGTGACGATAGGAGGTGTGCCAACTCACTATACAATAAGTTAGAAAATGTGGTGATACCAACATTCTACGAAAATAGGGCGAAATTAGGTTGATAAGCGAATATATGATGGTATTCGATAGACTCAGAGGTCAAACCTCAACGTAAACTACTTTATAATACGTTTGTCAAGAAACTCGGGCGGTTGTTTGCCCGCATACAGATAGACGGTTTTGAGCGTATTACGGAACATCTCATCAAACATACGTTCATCATGTGCATATTGATCGCGCCCATACCACCAGAACCAGTCTGAACCTTCTGCTGCGTAGATGGCTTCCCATGACGCAGCGGGTACGTTGGCTCCAAGACCCTGCATGCAGGTTATACAATGTATCGCGTACGGGGAACATGCTTAGAAAGTCGGTCAACGTTACAGGAGTGATCCAATCTATATCCTGTAAGCTTGAATATAACGCATTTAAAAAGTCCCTACCATCGTTAGGGTAGTTCTCCCATGGGTTTTCGCCATCCAATATCACAGACACAAGTGGCGGGTATTTTGAATCAACAAACTGCTGACGTATTGATTCAAGATTTGCTATAAAATCGTCGACTGCAGCCTGTGGATCCATACCCGAATATACAAACCCTATAGCATCAGATAACCTCGTATCACGAAAGATAATGTAAACACTGTATGTATCACTGACTGCGATGTAGGGTTTGTACTTTTCGTGTGCTGAACAGTATCCTTTACCCAACGTACGTGCCAGTACCTGTTCGTCGGAAGCTATCCACTTTATACCGTTACGTGCAAATATGGGGATGACAGATTCCGAGACTGCACCCTCAGCGGGCCACATGCCAGTAGGTGGGGTGCCAAAAATCTCTTCATAAAACGTGATAGCCTTACGTACCTGGGTATCTGCATCCTCGGGGTATCGAAACCCCATCCCATTGTCACAAAGTAATGGCAATATAGGGTGATAGAATGGGGTAGTGACAAGTTCGATCTGCCCACTATCACGTAACGTTTTGTGTATCGGTAATACTGCACGCATTATCTCGATATGTGTGTCGATAAGTTCACGTTTGTCATGTTCGGTGAAGTTGCGAGCTTTTTCGATGAGGTGTCTAACCGTAACATGTTTACCAGTAGGTAGCTCAACCGTGTCATCCTGAAAGGATGGGTCAACCCATGTGAGGTTAAACCATACCTGCAGGTCACGCCAATCCTGTACCGTGTAGTTGTTAAGTGTAGCTTCTACGTCTAATGAACCATCGGGTTTGAATCTGCGTTTAAGCCGTAACTCGTGATACCGTGGATACCTGTCGATCATATTCCTCCAGTTGGCGCTGAAGAAGTTCTCTGCAATGAAAAGCTTCTCACTATCTGTGAGCACATCTGCGGGCTTTAGTGTTAACCTCATGTAGATATCGGTGGGTTTACCTGATTCGTACATTGCGACCATATCGCGTATCTGTGATATCAGAGATGGTGTGAGGTTTATCACACAATGTACTTGCGGATACTTCTCAAGCATAGCTGCCATATCATAGTAATCCTTAGTACAATGCAAGCGTACCCAGGGTTTAGTGTATTCACCTGTGGTGGGATTTTTGAAATAACGGGGTTGGTGTTGGTTCCATAATATCAACAAATATACGTTAGGGTCAGATATTACTGTGTGCATCCAGAGAAGTAATATCCACACACCCAAATATAGGGTGGATGTGGGGTACGTCAACATTTGATTACTGTAGGATAGATTGACTTAGTTGTGTCACACGTATCTTACAGGAAGGAGGTATTATGATGAAGAGATTGATACCCGTTTTTATTTTGGTTGTTGGATTAGCTGGTTGTAAAAGGGGTACACGATTCCCAGTAACTCATAGGTTGAGTACGGAACCTGTTTTTGAGATAGTCAATGTGAAGCCCGATGAACAGCTCGGTATTGTCATGAGTGCTAAGCAATCGAAGGATAGCAGATACATTGCGGTGCTGGAGTTTACAAAAGGTAGGATAGTACTGTACGATGGAAATGGTAACTTCATAAGGGAGTTTGGTCATCCAGGCGTGGAGGCTGGCGAACTTTTACTACGAGGTGGTATGGGGAGCACCGAAGTTGAATGGGGGCCGGGTGACAGGATCTATGTGCTCGAAAGTGGGTTAAGGGTACAGATATTCGATACATTAGGTAACTCTGAACGTATCATCCCATTACCCGATAAATCCGCTATTAGTATGGCGGTACATCCACATACTGGCGATATATATGTGACATTTAGCCCGTTGTCAACAATTAGGGTGGCAGTGATATCACCGATGGGGGATGAGCTGGTACGTATCACACGAGATGAACCTATGCAGCTTGACGATGTCCTACGTGGTAAGTTGTGGGATATGATCAACGCATACGAATATGTAGCAACGGATGAGGATGGTAACTTCTACCTGTTGCGGATAGGTGATGCAAGGATCGAACAGTACGATGCTGGTGGTAATTTGCTCAAAAGTATCACATTGGATATACGTAGGGTGAAACTAACAAAGCCACAGATTGATAGCATGTTGATGGGTATATCAGAGGAACAGCGTACGTTGTTGGGTACACCACAGATACCGATGGGGTTTGGTGTATTCTATAATGATGGTAACTTATGGGTGGGGCTCAACGAATACTATAAGGGTAAGGCATGTCGTACGTTCGGTATCATAAAGGTAGCTGACCTATCACCAGTGACGAGGATATTGCTTGACACTACGGTAGCAACCAGCTACGGCAGTATAGCGAGCCCACGGCGGGGTGCTGGAGTGTACGATGTGGTGGGTGAGCACATCGTTATGGTGGAACCAACCCAACGGATAGAGTTGGAAGGTAAGTCACCCGAAGAGCTACAGCAAGCAATGCTGGGGATGACATATAAGGTGGTGACACTTAAATACGGGTGGTGATCCAGTATAAATTTGCTGTTGTAGCTTCTACGGTACCTCTCTAACGATGCATAAGTATGCGTTGGGATTGGATTTCGGTACTGAATCGCTACGCGTGGTGTTGATGGATCTCGATACTGGTGAACAATTTACCACAAAATCACGTTATAGATGGGGTGTGATGGACGAATACCTAAAGGATAAAGTGCAACTACCGGAGGATTGGGCTTTACAGGATGCGGAGGACTATCTACAGGCGATGGGAGAAGCTATACCTCAAGTGTTGAAGCTCGCAGATATAACCAGCGATAGTGTGGTAAGCATAGGGATAGCGTTCACTGCGATTTACATACGAACCGCATGCATATGTGAAGCTGTGGAAACATCATGGTGCAAAGGAAGAGACTCGTATCATCAATGAGATAGCGAAGGCGCGAAACGAACCGTTCCTCCCTTACTACAGTGGTCAAATATCTGTAGAGTGGATGTTACCGAAAGTGTTTGAGCTACTGCGTAATGCACCACATATTTATGAGATTACGGATATATTTTTTGATGCTGGTGATTGGATAGTTTATCAATTGACAGGTAAAAGAACACGTAGCACCTGTAATGCTGGGTACAAGGGGCTCTGGGTGGCGGAGTTGGGGTTTCCACAACCTGAATTCTTAGAGGCGCTCGATCCGCGATTACGTAATTTATACGAAACGAAACAGATAACTGAGGTGAACCCACCCGGTACACTTGCGGGGTTCTTAACACATAGAGGTGCCGATATCACGGGGCTCAAACCTGGTACCCCTGTGGCGGTGTCAATGATAGATGCACATGCGGGTGCAATCGGTATGGGTATATCACAACCTGGTATTATGGGCATAATAATGGGTACATCTTCATGCCATATGGTGTTAAACGATAAACCTGTAATATTTGACGGATATGCGGGGATGGTGAAGGATGGTATATTACCAGGTTATTGGGGGTACGAATCGGGTCAATCCGCTACGGGTGATATACTTGCGTGGTTTGTCAGCAGATTTGTGAAATGCGATAACCCCTACACGACGATGGAGAGGTTAGCGATGGAACTTAAACCCGGCGAATCGCATCTTATAGCATTGGACTGGTGGCATGGCAACCGTAGTGTGTTGATGGATGCTGAGCTGACAGGCCTTATAGTTGGGCTAACACTGAATACCAAGCCACACGATATATACAGGGCATTGGTGGAATCAACCGCATATGGTACCAGAGTGATTGCCGAAGTGCACGAAAATGCCGGTATCATGATAGATGAGATAAGGGTATGTGGTGGGTTAACAAAGAGTGAATTACTGGTGAAAATCTATGCGGATGTATTGAACAAACCCATAAAAGTGTATAAGGGTGAGCCAGTAGCTACAGGTGCGTTAATATGTGGGTTGGTAGCTGCCGGTAAAGAGTGGACTGGGTTCGATACGTTTGACAAAGCTATACAAGCGATAGTAGGGGCTCCCGATACTATAGTGATACCAGATGAGCGTGCGGTTAAGGTTTACGATAAATTATACTCTATGTACAGAGAGCTGTACAAGATGTTCGGTACACAATACGATATTATGCATGGGTTGAGACAGATTGAAGTATCCTCCTGATACCTTATTGTACTATACCAAGCCAATCACGTAATAGGAACTGCATACGACCTATCAACAGCGAGATACGGGCCATCACCGTGTAACCGAAGCTCGCACCAAACCCTATCATCAGAAACGTTATACCGATTTGGGCGATCGGCTTCATAATGCCACGACGTTCGGCTGAAAAGAAGAAAAACAATATTGTGCAGATGACACCTATCAGGATAACGATCGACCATAATCCCGTATCCCAACGGTTAAACATAGCTGGGGTGAGCATCGTCCCCTGTAGCTGTTTGATGATAGAAGCTTGAAGTACAGCGGGTATGGCGACACCGGAGGCCCAACCCAACGAGAAAGCTATCGGTAGACGTACAAACCAGTTCAAACGCGGTACGAATCGCAAGAAGTAGAACAACCCCAATATGAGCGGTATAATGTAGAGCAGGTTATGTTCCTTTACGAGTGGTATCCAAAGGTTAGGCTTTACGGCGTTATGCCAGGTTAATGCAATCCAGTATCCCATTGAAGTACCTACGAATAGGTGTTCGGCAAACCTGTAAAATGGATTATCCCTGTAGAGGAAGGAGAAAATCGATAACGTTAATAACGCCGCAAACCATACGAGTGGGTTGAGTGATACGTTCATCGTTGCCTCCGGGTTAGGAAATAACCAATGTTACCAAGTACGATGAATATCATCATGACAAGGTGTGCAAGTGATTGTGAGTCCATACCTTGGCAGGCGGGTTTGAACGCCTTACTGTAACCGTGACGTTCGACCAATGTCTCATACTCTGAAGCACCTTTGAGCCCCGCCAATAGGCCACAGAGTTGACCAGTCTGTACGTATGGGTATGCGTCAGCTGCAGAGACTGCGGTTACACCGGTACCTATCTTCAACCCATAGCGGGCACCTGCATAGGAGATCCATTCCAAGTAACCAGGTGTACCTGCAGAGAGTGATACACACATCGCTATATCGCGATAGTTACGTATGGGTTGCATCATTTCGAGCGAATCCAATGGCGTACCATAATAGTCGGTAGGGAATACGCCACGGATGGATTCACCCATACCGAGCATCACCGCTGTCATACCGGGTTTGTAGCCCAAAAATACATAGTCCCTACCGTAGGTTTTGTTGTACTCAGGGGCTACGGTTTGGAGTGCCATCTCACCCAACCCCGTACCGGGTGCCCATATTGCGAGTACGAGTACCCTTATGTTTTTGGCAAACGCATGTCGTAATATCGCCAGTAACATGGGGTAGAGTTCCGGCATAGCGGCGGGGTCGAAATCGACGGAGATGAGTAATGGCTTATCATTGGATGGGATCTGGTTGATTGCATCGAACAGCTTTTGGGTTTCGGGCATTACGTTTACTGGTATGCCGATGGGTTTGATCAATGGTGCGATCACCGCTATACCGAGTATGAGATATATCACACGACGGTCAATTCTAAGTAAAGTTTCACCTATACGCATCAGCTACCTCCCAACCAGCTACGCTCTATACCCAATATGATCTTAAGTGAAGTAGCTATCATGCCGAGTGCTACACCGAAGATTATGCCACGTTTGGCAGCAAGGTTGGGTACATTAAGTAGCCAGTTGGCAAGCTTAGGTAGCCCTGGCCATATGTAGTAACCAAAAGGTACCATACCCAGCATCACAATGAAAGCTGATACCAGCAACAGGGTGGCTTCACGTGTACGTGCCCTGAATGCCCTATATGCAGCGGATGCCATGTAGAATGCGAGTATGGCGAACATCGATGCACCAAGTGGTACGATTATGTTCCCATAGATTGTCATGAATAATGAACCACTCTCTATGCCACCAAATAAGCCGATACCTGCAGTCACTACAAGTGAGATAAGCGCTACTACGCTGTAGGCCCAACCTTCACGTCGATATCTTATGCGTTCGGTATGATGTGATATGAGGCTACCTGCACCCAGTACAAGTGCGAATGCAGCTATTACGATGTACCATTTGTAAGTGAGGTCGAAAAATTTAATAGATACAGGATGTGGGATGAAAAACTGTATTATCATGAGTATACCCATCACAAAGCATATAGCTAACGGTAATGAACGACGCATGTTACCTCCTACTGGACGGAGAAAAACTTCCAAATATTAGTAAGGCCAACCAACGATAGTACGGAGGCGATGACCAACGCACTAACGATCAACAGTTTACCATAGTCTTGCCCCTTAAGTGATCCCAATAGGACAGGTTCACGTGATAAGTATGCGCTTGCTGCATAGAGTTCCTCACCGATGATGGTATAGTCGCAGGCAGGTATGAAGAAGGGTAGCTGATGAACCGAATCCGTACCCGCTATCTGTATAGCACCGGTGGTAGCACCTGTTTCTGCCAGTATCAGCGATTCTGCCCAGAACATACCAAAGAATAGGTTAGTAGCTGGACGTTCACGTACCATGGTACCACAAACGGCGGCAGCGTAACCGAACTGCTCTTGGGTGACGAAATACACGTTGTCGGGATCGAATAGATCTGGCCGTCCC
Organism: Caldifarciminota bacterium 4484_18; assembly: GCA_002256535.1. Classification (GTDB taxonomy): domain Bacteria; phylum Hydrothermota; class UBA3073; order NMUJ01; family NMUJ01; genus NMUJ01. The sequence goes on along the minus strand of NMUJ01000017.1, from coordinate 3,190 downwards.
ACACTGGTGTAGGCTTCACGTACGACTTCACGTGCTACGGTGTAGACCACAGGGTCGCGGTTGGGTACAAGTAGTGGGGTTTCATATTTGGCGGCTTTCTTGGCAACCTCACCAAGTATATTGAGTCCAGCAATAGTGCCAATATTTGCTACGGATGCGATACCAGGTATGAAAAGTATGGGACGACCCATTTCGGTAGCACGACCTACAGCTTCTTCGAGTGCATCCAACCCCGCAATACGACGTATGAAGAGCGGTTTACCTCTACGTGCACTACGTATGAAGTACAATACGATGGATGAGAAGAGTATCACACCAATTAACACGTTGATACGACCAGTGTTGAACCATTGGGCTGAACTCATCACGGGAGGTGTAATCCCTGACGCAGCACGTTCGGTATCTTTTACAGCCACTACTTGGTACCTGTACTGGATACCATCATTACAGGTGACGTCAACAAACTCATCTATACCAGCAGGTACACTGCCTACGGGTTGCACGGTATCTGCTGATATACGTAGTATCTCGTAGCGGGTGAGCTCGGTATCTTGTGGCGATAGTTGCCACCGTATGATGATCGCCTTACCGGCATCGTTGGGCCGATCGTATGCGATGACGTTGGTTGGTGGTGAGATTTGTAAAATAAACACTAACCAGCTTAAAAAAGCCATGGCACCTCCAGTGATATACATCATATAAGCAGATAAACATGTGTCAAGAAGTATGTTATTGTCGGATGGGATTTATCACTTATATTAAGCATGAAATGGGGTATAAGCTAAAGATAGGGGTGATATCGCCGAACGATCCACGTGAATGGGTTAGAGCCGTCAACACTGAGATGATGTTGAAGCATGAGACACTACTTATTAATGTGCTGAGGGTACATGGGTATGAAGTTGTACGAGGTGGCGAAGGACTACCGGCTAATGAGCAACTCGCATGGAATACGGGGTTGGTGATCAAACACGTGAAGAATGTTGCGAAACACAAACCGGATGTGTTGATACTGAACCAGGGGTCGTGGACATTCCCGTATGATTCAGTAGATGCGGTGAAGCTTTTCGAAAAGGAAACCGGAGATATTGCACGTGTGGTGATATTCAGCCATAAAGAGACGAAAGTACCTGGACTGGTTGCAGGTATGGCGGTTGGTGGTGCACTTAAGCGATTGGGTATACCCTATGTGTTGTGTTATGGCGATATAGAGCATGATGGGGAGGCTATCAACCGGTTGTTTAAAATACTTGAGTTCCACGAACAACGTGTGAGGGCTGCACCTAAAGTGAAGGAAGTGACCTCACAGTTACCGTATCAAAAGTATCTGGCGTTTGGTGGTATGGCGCTTAAGATGGCAACAGCTACAACGGACGTGGATCTGTGGCAGAAGGTGTTTGGTGTTAGTTATGATAACTTGGGTCAATCTGTGCTCAAGGATAGAGCGTTGGGGATGGTAAAATGGTACGATAAACCTGGTACAGGTAGGTTCGAGATTATAGATGACCGTGTACAAGAGGCGTTCAATATGATACATGGAAAAGGGGTGGGTAAGGTTGAGCTCGGGCAACCTGAAGTCCTCAACCTCAACAAACTGGTATATCAGATATCGCTGTATTATGCAGCATACGATATAATAGCTGAACATAATGCCACGTTTGCGGGTATCAAATGTCAGGATGAGCTATCAGCCAACGAATGTACTGCATGTATAGCGACAGCTTATTTGAATAATGACGTTGATCCTGCCGGTCATGATAAACTCATAATACCGACTGCATGCGAAAACGATATGGATTCGGCACTTACGCAACTGATACTCTATATGATGAGCGGCAAACCGGTGGGGTTTGGTGACTTTCGTGATATAAGTAATGGTACACTTATCATAATGAACTGTGGTCAACATCCACCATACTATTTTGGTACCACAGATGAGGCACCACTCGCTAAATTGGCAAGGGTAGAGTATATGCCACAGGAGATATTCTATCGTGCGGGAGGTGCTGCGGTTAGGGGTAGGACACCCGGTGGTGAACTTATCACCGTAGCACGGTTGGCACGCGAAAACTTGCGGTATGTGCTTGTAGCAACTGTGGTTGAAACGATAGAGGTTGACCCCGATGAACATGAACGTTACAACTATGCATGGCCGATGATAAAGGGTAAATTGTTCATACCGGAGGATACGATGATAGACATGTGGCCTTGTAACCACCTTGCATTCACATATGGTGACTATACTGCACATCTGGTGGAGTTTGCACATAGGTTAGATATAGGGTTTAAGGTATTCGACAGAAACGGGTTGGAGTACACAAAGCCATCGTAACGGCTATGGCAGTAGATCAGTTCAGTGATTGACGTGCAAGCTTATTAAGTATTATTTAACTGTGGAGGAACGATGGGTGTACCGAAGAAACGTAAATCCAAAAGTCGGGTAGGACATCATAGGTCACAGTGGGAACGTAAGCAGAAGTTGTTGCAGTTGGTGCCATGTCCCAACTGTGGTAGGTTGATACTACCACATCATATATGCCCCTATTGTCATCACTATAAGGGTAAAGAGGTGAAGGTTTAACCATATGGCCAGGATCGGATTAGATGCTATGGGGGGTGATTATGCACCTGACGTCATTATACGTGCGGTTAATGGGCTTGAACCACCGCCGTTTGAGCTTGTGCTCGTAGGTGACGAGAACCTGCTCAAAGATAGAGTTCCAACCTGGGTCAAGCTCTACCATACGGAGCAGGTCATCGGTATGGATGAACATCCGCTGGATGCAATCCGCAAGAAGCCCAACTCCTCAATAGTTATGGGTATGGAGTTACAGAAAAGGGGTGAACTTGATGCATTCGTAGGGTTTGGCAACTCAGGTGCTTATATGGTGGCAGCAGTTACTAAACTTGGTCGCCTGAAAGGTATCAAACGACCTGCGTTGGCAACGTTTTTCCCCACCGTCAAGGGCTATACGTTGGTACTGGATGTAGGTGCGAATGTGGATGCGGAGCCCATCCATTTGTATCAGTTTGCGATGATGGCATCGATATACTTAGAGCGTGCGTTGGGCATCGATAACCCCAGCATTGGGTTGGTATCAATGGGTGAGGAGGATATCAAAGGTGGTGATAAGATCATGGAAGCACATAGGTTGTTGAAGCAGTCGGGGCTCAACTTCTACGGCAATAT
>NMUJ01000073.1 GCA_002256535.1 Caldifarciminota bacterium 4484_18 | reverse complement strand
GGTTCACCGCGTGCGATACGAACGATATTCTCAACAGTGGTTGCCCCACACTTGGGACATGTTTCTTTTTTGACACTTATTTTGGCCATCAGAATAACCTCCACCAACTCATGGCACTTATACCTATAATTATGAGGATAAACACACCTATTAATGTACCCGCTACTGCCATATCCTTAATTTTAATATAACCTGACCCATACGCAATAGCATTGGGTGGTGTACTTATAGGTAACGACATAGCAGTAGATGCAGCCAATAACACTGTGGTGATAACCAAAAACATTATCAGCACCATAAAGGGTGAAAAATTGCCAATCCCCAGTAGTTCAACAATACGGGTACCGTAAGCCACAACACTATGGTGAGTATCAGCACAGCGAGCGTGAATTTACCGTTACGTTCTATGCTGATACGTTTGATAGTAACTGGTATCTCGGTGATCGTCGGTCGATAAAACATATACAGTACAACGGAAGCAACAAATATACCCAGTAACCCGATGGGTAAGTTTCTTGCCATCCACTCAATGAACGGCATCGGGTAACCCGCTTCCCTAAGTGCCGCAATCGCTATCGCATTGGGTGGCGTCCCTATAGGTGTGCACATACCACCTATGCTTGCAGCAAACGGTATGCCTAAGACTATCGATTTGCTGAACTCCTTCGCATGCTTGATCACAGGTAATGCAACCGCCAACATAAGTGCTGTGGAGGCAGTATTCGACATCCACATCGATAAAAATGCAGTTGTCACCATGAAGCCCAACAATACGGGGTAAGGACGTTTACCTACATGACGCGTTTACCTACATGACGCAATATAGTGTTTGCAATTAGTTCCTCAACCTCATATACATGCATGGCACGTGCGAGCACGAAACCACCCAAAAATAGTAAGAGGATAGGTGAGAAGAATGCATGAAGGAAAGGCTTAAACTCCATTTGCAGGGTGCGTGCTAACACGGTTGTGGTAAAATGAACGACGTAACATAAAGTGGTATAACCTCAGTAACCCATAATATTACTGCAATCCCCAATATACCAAGCGCAATACGTTGTGGTAGATCGCTGTAGCGTTAAAATAAAAACAACCAGTGCCACAACAAATGGCAGTATCTTACGCCACATGATAGATTAAGATACGTCAACACCCTATTGGGCAAGGTTTGACTTTACCGAGATATAGGGTATATTTATAAACCCGTACATAACTGGAGGTGAAGATGGTTGCACTGTTGATATTGGGTATGATTGATACTACAGAAGTTTTGGAGATTAAAAATGTAACACCACCCTTACATGTAGAAATAGCACTTGTGGGTAAGGTGAACATCAAAAAGGGTACACCTGGCAAAATAGAGTTCCACAAATACTGTTCTGAACATATTGCAGAGGAGGTTAAATTGACCCTCAAGGCAGATAGGGTGTTTATAGGGTTGAAGGATGTGAAGTTCATCGATTGGGATGAGACACCTGAATTCGATGTGTACCTACCACCTAACATGGTGATGGAGGTTGAGCTCAACCTCGGTGCAGCACGGTTTGATATCGATCTGGGTGGGCTCACCATTACACGACTTGAACTCAACACGGGTGCCATAAAGGGTAGGATAAGCTGTACAGGACGTGCATCGGTGGAAGCCATAGAGTTAAACGTAGGTGCTGCTAAGTTAGCAATTGAGGATTTAGGCAATATAAGTCCTAAGCTGTTGGATATCAACTGTGGAGTGAGCAACCTAACTTAGTAAAGGCACCTACTGAATTGGATATACAACTGATCACTGAGGGTTTCCTTACAGGAGATACGCAGATTGTACATCCAGCACCACAGGTTAGGATCAAAGTTGATGGTGCACTCAACCACGTCAAGCTACGATGCTACAGAGATATTTGATAGTTATTCACCCATAACTTGTACGACTATCCTGCGGTGGCCACGGGGGCCATCGAGTTCAACAAACATGATGGCTTGCCAGGTACCCAATACCAACCTACCCTCAGCTATGGGTATTATTTTACCTGCACCCACTATGGCAGATTTTATGTGAGCGGCTGCATTGCTATCGATCCTATCGTGTAGATAACCCGCACGTTCCGGTATGGCACGGTTGATTGCGTTGAAAAAGTCTACCGCAATGTTGCGTTATGTCTATAAGTTGTTGATGTTGTGATGTACTGAGTGTAAACTCTTTTGTATAAACACGCATGTCACCTCCTATACGGTAGGTTAAGTGTAGTACTTTCCAGTTCCAACAGAAACCGTTTACGCCAAACACCACCTGAGTAACCACCAATATCACCTGTTTTGTATATCACACGATGACATGGTATAATTATGGGTATGGGATTACATGCAATTATACGTGCAACCCCACGTGGTGTGCTACCAACAAGTTGTGCCACTTCCGAATATGAGCACGTTTTGCCATACGGTATGTGTAACAACACCTCATACACCTTTTTATGCAATGAGTTGGTGGGAAGTTTGGGTTTCACCGTAAACTGTGTCAACTTACCCATAAAGTACGCACGTAACTCGTGGATAACCTTAGTATTGGCTTCTACACAATCTGCTGGGGTATCGCTAAACCTTATGCGTTCAATAACTTCATCCTCATAATCTATAAGTAACCACCCTATGGGAGTGTGTATACAGGTTTCCATGTTAACAACCCTCCCCCACACGGAAAGAGCCATCTTTGAAAGATGCAATCCGGAGGAGGGTCATCCCTGAATTATCTCGACATTAGCCCGCGGAATGGTGACCACCTTATCGTCCAGCTTCACCTTCAGAATACGTACGTGGGCTTCGGTCTCGATCTGTTCGAGTGGCGGTGGCAATTCTACCACCCTACCTATTTGACCGAAATAAGGTTCACGTATGATACGAACGAGATGACCAACCTCCAACCCGGTTTCCCATCCCTTATGGGGTTCTTCAGCTTCACCCTCCTGCGTGATGATAACCTCGGGTCGCATAACACCAGCCCGTATCTGGGTGGCACCATTTATTGATGCCCTTCTACCTGCATATTTTGTGAGCAACTCAAACGTCTTCTTCGCCATATTCATACGGCCAAACCCTTCAGTTACAATGAGGGTGATACCTTTCTTTTCAGTACCTGTGATTGCTACCCCTATGTCGTAACCCAAGAAGCGACGCAAATCATCAGCATCTATACCACCCACAACAACACCGGTGGCACCTACCTCTACCGCACGTTGTAGTGCTTCATATGTGACAAACGAGCCACCCACTATTACTTTACCTTTAGCGGTTTCGGGTATAAGTTCGGGGGTTAGTGTCTCATCGGGTGACGAACATACTGGAAGTATTTCGCCATACCCTTCACCCCCTATACCGAAAATACCCTGGATAAATGTGGCCACAGTACGTATGATAGCACCTTCTTCAGGTATGACCTTCTCTACGGTACCGTTGATGTAAGCTTTGATACTCACTTCCTGTGGCGGATGTCGTAGTATCGCCTGTCCCGTGACGAATGAAATGGATTCTATGACACCATCGATAGGCGACTTAACCTGTGTCTTGAACATACCAAACAGGCCTTTACTTTCGGCAATGATTTCACCTTTTTTAACTTCGTCACCTTCCTTCTTCTTGAGGTAGGGTTTGATCTCGTCACCTGATACACCAAGCTGTCCAGCGATATTCAGTAGTTCCACATCACCCGGTAAGTACGCACGTGCGATGATCTGTTCAGCTTCTACTGTGTCACCCTCTTTTATGAGCACCTCACCCTTAAGTGGTAGTCGCCGCTCCTTACGTACGACTGTACGTTCAGATACTTGTAATCCAGGCGTATATGCGTGTGCCATCTCACTTAGGGTACATATCTACGGATTCAAACCATTTAACTAATGTTTCTTTACGTTTGGCGTCATCCTCGGGTAGCTTCAGTGGACGGCCACGTGCATCAATGAGTAACCCAACCACACCACCCTCAACCTCTGTAACGAGCTCACGGCCGCGTCCATTACCGACATCGAACTTACGACCTGGTATAATGCGTACTTTTACCTTTTGACCTTCCTCCAGCGGTATACGTTTGATATCACCAAATTTCACGGTAACGGTTTGATACCGTGGTAAGTACGCCCAGGTGTGGCATCATGAATATGCTATCGACAGTGAGTTGGGTGACACCTTCAGGTTGGAACGCATCCAACAACATCATTGCTGCCTGTACTCGACGTGGTGCATGCGATAGTACACCACCTGACCCTATTATGAGTGCTAACGACATCATGTCGATAAGCGATTTAGCCGCCTCCTGTATGAATACATCCGATATAGTACGTTGCCGTTGTACACCTTTGAGCTCAACTGCCATCGTCTTGTGGTGCAGGAACGCCAACCGCAGTGCTTCACGAGCGATGGCTTGCTCGATCTTAAGCTCATCTATTGTTTGAGGTATTGTTGTCGGGCGTATCATCTTATTCTTTATGCGGTTACGTAGATCGGCATCATCAATATCAAATGGTAGCCAACGTTTGATGTTGGCTAACCCTGCTTCTACAAGTACGTTGGAGATTGAGTAACTCATACCGAGGTTCGCACTTACGGTGCGGTTGAAAGTACCTTTGAACACAGAGAATATATCGGTGGTTGCACCACCAATATCTACACCTATGACATCGATACCACGCTGCTTAGCTACATGATGCACGAGTAGTCCCACCGCACCCGGGGTTGGCATTATGGGGGCGTCAACCCAATCCATCAACTTACGGTATCCAGGTGCCTGAGACATCACGTGTTCCATGAACAGCTCATGTATCTTATTACGTGCGGGGATGAGATTCTCTTCCTCCAACCGTGGTCGTATATTTTCGACGATATGTAAGTCAAACTTATCACCTAATATCTTCTTAACCTCTTCACGTGCATCTTTATTACCTGCGTATATTATCGGTAACTTATAGGTGAGGCCAAACCTTGGCTTTGGATCCGCAGCTGCTATGATCTGTGCCATCTGTACCACGTGGGTGATCGTACCACCATCAACACCACCTGAGAGTAAGATCATGTCGGGTCGTAGGTGCCTTATCAACTGTATCTTTTCATGCGGTAACCCCAACAACCAGCATCTGTAGGCCACCACCTGCACTCGAAGTTGATACGTAGGTGTCTACCCCCTTACGTTCGTTGAGTGCGGGTTTGACGATCTTTTCACCCTCGAGGATTTCGCGGTTGGATAGCTCCTCAACTTCACGTACTGCGTTAAGGACACCACGGGTTACGTCTTCAAAGGGTGCCTCAACGGTGGGTAGTGCTACCACAATCAGTAGCAAGGATAGCTTTGTAATCTTTATCTTGTGACATTTAATATAAAAATAAATTGCTAACCATTAGGTCAACCCCATTGCTAAACGATGGGATACTTTACTTTTAAATAAATGAAATACAAGTGGATATATCCCGAGCATGTACATGCAACCGATGTAAATCGGTTGGTTGAGACATTGGGTGTATCACATGCTGTGGCTTCGTTACTTGTACGACGTGGTTACAGGGAGCCAGCGGTTGCACGCAAGTTTATCAACCCAAGTATTGACGACCTATATTCGCCGTTTGAGTTTCGTGACATGGATGTAGCCGTCAACCGCATATTGAAGGCTATAGAAGGTGATGAACCCATACTTATCTATGGGGATTATGATGCAGATGGTGTGACAGCGGTGGCTTTACTATACCGTATTTTCAAGGAGTTGGGGGCAAAAAAAGTCATATGCTATATACCACATAGATTGAAGGAAGGATATGGGTTAAGCGATAAGGGTGTGGAGTTTGCGTTTACACATAACGTGAAGTTATTGATAACCGTGGATTGTGGCATAAGTGCAGCCGATCAAATAAAACAGCTAAGACGTACCCTGTATTGGTATCTTGATCTTGTTGCACTATCCACTGTGGCAGATGTTACACCACTCACAGGTGAGAACCGTATCTTTACGAAGTTTGGTCTACTTGTCATGGAGCGTACACGTAACGTCGGAATAAAGGCGCTACTTGATATCACGGGATTAAAGGGGCATAGGCTTACACCTTATCATTTGGGCTTCATACTGGGGCCACGTATCAATGCACAAGGACGTATGAAGACAGCGGGTGATGCGGTTAACCTACTCGTTACACAGCGTGAAACCACCGCTAAGGAGATAGCCGAACGTATGGAGGTACTCAACCGTGAACGTATGAAGTTACAGGAACAGATAATAAATGAAGCTGAAGCTGAGATGTTGAAACTCGGTATGGATGTCGATCGCTATTATAGGCCGGTAATTTTTATCGCATTGGAGGACGAAATCGGTAAAGGGTCGGCTCGCAGTGTACCAGTATTTAACCTTCGGCTACGTGAGTACTTTGTGACGTTTGGTGGCCACAAGTTAGCGGCAGGGTTTGTGATACCACGTGATGCGGTGGATACGTTCAGGGAGAGCTTCCTGAAGCTCGTCGATAGTGAACTAACTTGGGAGGATCTCAAACCCGAGAAATTCATAGATGCAGTTGTTGAACTCCATGAAGTGGATGAGAAGCTTGTAAACGATTTGGAAAAAATTGGCCCGTTTGGTGTGGACAACGAAGAACCGCTATTCTTAGTGACGGGTGTGCAGGTGGTAGGTGTTCCGATGAAGGTAGGTAATGGACATCTGAGGTTCAAAGTACGTGCAGGTAATGTCGTACGTGAAGCGATAGCATTTAACTATTCAACGTTGGGTGTAGAGATTCGTACAGGTAGTATGGTGGATCTACTCTTTATGCCGACGATTGACAAATATTATGGTAAACCAGAAGTTACACTTGTTGTCGAAGATATAAGGGATTACGGTGATATCAGGTCATAAATTCCATCGTGAGTGCATTGTTTGGACATGCCCTTATGCATTTGCCACATTTAATACAATCTACTGCATTGGTATCCTCATACACCCTGAGTCCCATCGGACATACGGTTTCACATAGGTTACATTCGGTACAGCGGGTACGGTCGATTTTTATCCTTAATAAGCTTAACCTGTTGAATATACCCCAGATATAACCCAACGGACATATGAATCGGCAAAAGGGACGTTTCACCGGTATCGCCAACACCATAAGTAGGCCAAGCAATGCTATCTTTACCCAAAATAGTGTACCTACCAACATACGTAGGGAATGGTCGAGCATCACCTGAGGTATACCTGCAGTTAGTGTACCTTCGGGACATAGCTTGCAGAACCATACCTCATGTGTGAATATGGGGGTTAGAATTACGAAGATTAATGAGATTAATTTGACATGGGACCATCGAGTTGATACCTTACGTCTATGATGTACGAGCTTGCCCAGCCATTCCTGTAGTAGGCCAAACAAACACAGGTGGCCACAGAACCACCTACCGAGTATCAACCCAAGTACACCAAAATACCCCACGATAAGGTATGGGAACTGCCTCAACACCATAAAATGCTGTAGGTTACCAATCGGACAGCCGAACCTCGACAATGGACAACTGTGACAATGTAATATAGGGATGGGTAACCTCTTCCAGCGTCCAGAGTAAAGTAGAGATGTGTAATTACTGTTTATGATCAAGAAAGACACTACATACCATATGTAGCGGTTCATTCAATCCCTATACAGGAGAGACATAACACCGAACTATAGTGCTCAATTTCTTGCCAATCTCTTGTCTGACATAGGCCAAACCACAACAATAACAGTGAGAACCCTAATATTGTGATAAATATGAGCCACCTACGGGGTGTCATCGTTTCACTAAGTGTACACCGGTACCAATGATATGTGTGCCTTCTCTACCGTCGATGGCTGGTATGACCTTTTCGGGTGAGGTGATGATCACCCTATCGCCACCTGA
>NMUJ01000072.1:2931-5004 GCA_002256535.1 Caldifarciminota bacterium 4484_18 | reverse complement strand
ACGGGTTGGCCACTAATGTGGGCAATCGTTCTAATGGCCTGTATTGCTATGCTCTACACGATGTTTGGTGGTATCAAAGCAGTAATATGGACAGACGTCATCCAAATAATAGTGTTTTTGGGTGGTGCATGGTTGGTGATATATTACCTCCTATCTAATATACCAGGTGGCTGGCAAACTGTCACCACTATAGCAGGTAAGTTGGGTAAGTTCAAAGTGTTCGACTTACGGCCAGCATTCGACAACCCACGCTGGTTGGTTGCAGGTGTAGTTAATGGATGTTTCCAAACATTTGCTGCACTTGGTACAGATCAGGATCTCACTCAACGGATGCTCACATGCCGACACGTACGTGATAGCCAGCGTGCACTTATTATGACCGGTATCATCGATTTCCCTGTAGTTGTAACGTTTTTGATGATCGGCACATTACTATATGTGTTTTACCAGAAATTCCCGGATCCTGGGTTACCAGCCAATACAGACCATATCTTCCCATATTTCATAGTGACACAGTTACCGGTTGGTATGCGTGGATTACTGATAGCGGCCGTATTTGCAGCCGCCATGTCGAGCCTCGATTCAGCACTTGGTGCACTCACCTCCAGCGCTATAGTGGATGTATATCAACCCTATATCAAGAAACATGCATCCGAACGCCATTATCTAATGGTCTCACGTATCACAGTGATCATATTCTGCTTGATACTCATCGGTATCGCTATGATGTGTCGCAATGTGGAGCAAATATTATGGTTAGGGTTCAAGATAGGTGTATTCACATATGGTGCATTATTGGGTGTATTTCTACTGGGTGTGCTCGTAAAACGTGGTTCCGACATCGGTAATATGATCGCGATGTTATCGAGCATAGTGATAGTATCGATCTTATTTGTATCACAACAACGTATAGGGGTGGCATGGCCATGGCTGATAGTTATAGGTGCGGGTTGGACGTTTGCTGTGGGATTACTGTTTAAACCCAAACATAGAGTAACCCACAATGCTTAACGTATTAATACCCTTGATATGGTGTATTCTAAGCGTAATCGGAGGTAACATGCATAAGGTACCAAAAGTTAAGCTGGGTATCGATGTGCTACTCGAGGAGAAGCTTGACCTGATTCGTGGCAAACGGGTTGGCTTGATAGCAAACCAAACGAGTGTCAACAGCAAGCTTGAGTCAACTATCGACCTGCTTTACCGACACCCTGATGTGGAGCTGGTGGCACTGTTTGCACCCGAACACGGTATAAGGGGTGAACTACCAGCAGGTACAAAGGTTAGGGATTACATAGACGAAATCACGGGGTTACCCGTCTACAGCCTATATGGTGATAGGATGAAACCCACAAAGGAGATGTTAAAAAATATAGATATTTTGATATTTGATATACAGGATGTGGGCTCACGTGCGTACACATATGTGTACACGATGGAGCTTGCAATGGAGGCAGCACATGATGCTGGTATAGAGTTTATGGTACTCGATAGACCTAACCCGCTTGGTGGCATAAATGTTGAAGGTACGTTACCGGAGATACGTGATGATAGGTTCCCTGCATATAATGTGTTGCCCATTGTCCATGGCATGACTATTGGTGAGCTTGCACTCTACTTTAACGATGTGCTCAACATAGGGGTGAAACTCATCGTGGTACCGATGAAAGGATGGTCCCGCGATATGCTGTGGGAAGATACGGGATTAGAATGGGTATTAACCTCACCCCATATCCCTACACCTGATGCGGCACTCTGTTACGCAGGTACGGGGTTGTTGGGTGAAATCAAAAACCTGAGCGAAGGTGTGGGTTACACTAAGCCGTTCGAGATAGTCGGTGCACCCTGGATAGATGCAACCTCATTGGCAGATGAACTCAACTCACGTAACCTACCCGGCGTATATTTTAGACCAATACACTACAAACCTTTTTATTTCCGTTATGTAGGTGAAGTGTGTGAGGGTGTGGAGCTACACCTTACAGATAAACATGCATTCAAACCCGTAGCCACCGCTATACATATACTTGAGGCAATCAACAAACTTTATCCAGGGAGATTGGACTTTGAACA
>NMUJ01000072.1:0-2903 GCA_002256535.1 Caldifarciminota bacterium 4484_18 | reverse complement strand
AGATATTGAAAGAATGGTATGCATTACCTGAAGCACGCGAGAGGTTAGCAACCTTCATGCGATTAAGGGAACGCTATTTACTTTTTATCCGTAAGCATAAAATTGATGAAAAGGAGGCGACATGACACGCGACGAGATCAAGCAGAAGGTAGTGGATATTATTATCGAGAAGTTAGGGGTTGACCCAAGTGCAGTAACTGAGGATGCACATTTCATAAAAGATCTGGGAGCTGACTCACTGGATACGGTTGAGCTGCTGATGGGTGTGGAGGAGACATTCAATATCGAGATACCAGACGAAGAAGCTGGTAAGCTTGAAACCGTGGGCAAGGTTATAGATTATCTAACATGGCAACCGAAGACCCGTATAGGGTGGGTGTATTGGTCTCATCCGGTATAGGGGGGTTAGAGTTATGGGAGAAACAGCATATGCGGTTGCTGGAATCGCCCAGTAAGGTCAGCCCATTCTTCATACCGATGATGATCGTAAATGTAGCTAGTGGCGACGTAGCCATCAGATGGGGGATGAAGGGACCCAACTACAGTATTGTATCAGCATGCGCATCGTCTGCACATGCGATCGGTGAAGCATTTGAGCTCATCAAACGTGGTGATGCCGATGTCATGATTGCTGGCGGTGCCCAACATGAAGGCACTCTCCACACGCAATGATGCACCCGAAAAGGCATCTCGACCATTTGATAAGTATCGTGATGGGTTTGTTGTAGGTGAAGGTGCAGGCATAGTGGTGTTGGAAGAGCTCGATCATGCACGTCGTAGAGGTGCAAAAATCTATGCCGAAATCAAAGGCTATGCAGCGACTGCAGATGCGTACCATGTCACTGCACCATACGCAATAAAGATGGCACTCCATAAGGCAGGGGTGAAAAATGCGGTTATACTGGTGAGCAAATATGAGGGATAGCGATGTTAGCTGCTGAAGTAGCATTACCACCACCGCGGTTGGAAAGCGAGTTTGCACTCGAACGTGCAATATATGAGCGACGCTCAATACGTGAATTCACCTCAGACATGTTAACACTCGAACAGATAGGACAACTGCTGTGGGCAGCCCAGGGTATAACTGATACTGTGCGAGGGTTCCGTGCAGCACCATCTGCAGGTGCTACGTATCCGCTTGTATTGTATATCGTGATACCGGATGGCATCTTCCGATACATGCCAGAGGAACACAAATTAGTACGTATAAGGGAAGGTGACCATCGGTTAGCACTTGCACGTGCAGCATTGAACCAACCCTGGGTTAGTAGTGCTGCCATATCTATAGTTATAACTGCAAGGTTCGAACGTACCACACGCAGGTACGGTGAACGTGGCATCCGTTACGTTTATATGGAAGCAGGCCATGCTGCACAGAATATACTCCTACAGGCGGTAGCGTTGGGGTTGGGTTCTGTCCCAATAGGTGCGTTTTATGATGACGAGGTACAAAAGGTGATCACCTGCAAAGAAGCCCCTATCTACATAGTGTCTGTTGGCCACCCGAGGTGACCGTGCCCCCTATAGTTGTTGAGACTAATCTACCGTATCCATTATATAAGCGTGGTAAGGTGCGTGATGTTTATAGGTTTGGTGAGGATAAATTGATCATCGTAGCTACCGACCGTATTTCGGCATTTGACCATGTATTACACCCATACCTCATAAGGGTGAAATTTTGACCCAATTGACGATATTCTGGTTCAACTTCTTAGAAGATGTGATGCCCAACCACCACGTGAAGATGGCGCTACGGTCCCTTCCACCAGAGTATCGGTTACGGACAATGCTTGTTCCCTTCCACCAGAGTATCGGTTACGGACAATGCTTGTTAAAAAAGCTGTACCCATACCTGTGGAGTTCATAGTACGTGGCTACCTCACAGGTGCTGCATGGAACGAATATGTACAAACCGGTACAGTATGGGGGATGAAGTTACCATCAGGTTTACGTGAAGCCGATAAGCTCGAACGGAAAGCACATCAATACGCATACGAGCGCGGTATCATAATAGCGGATATGAAGTTAGAATTTGGCTGGATAGATGGTGAACTCGCAATCATAGATGAAGTGTTGACACCAGATTCGTCACGTTTCTGGGCACGCGATGAGTACGAGCCTGGCAAACCACAGGTAAGTTTTGACAAACAATTTGTACGTGATTATCTCACAACAGTATGGGATAAAAACTCTGCACCACCTGAATTACCCGAAGAGATAGTTAAGCAGACCTATCAAAAATATGTTGAAGCTTACAATAGACTTACGGGTAGGGATTTTAGTAAGATCGTGTCACAATAAATTCTGTCAGCTCACGGAGCTGTAAGGTTGGGGTTACCCCAATGGTGTTGAAACCATTCCCTATCTCCAACAGATAAATGGTTAATTGCGTAGATATAAAGTAGTGTGCGTTTACCTTCTTTAATATCAGAATCGACAGGTTTACCTGTCTCGTTGGGGTTACCCCATATACCCAGCAGGTCGTTGGGGTTACCCCATATACCCAGCAGGTCGTCCTTCACCTGATATGCACGTCCAAGGTAAATCGCATATTCCTTATAGCAGGATTTGGTGTGCTCATCCGCACCTGCAAGTATTGCACCTATCATTATTGGGGCAAACGTTGTATAGCTTACAGTTTTGAGATCCACCATGTGAAAGTAGTCGGATTCATCCAGTTGCCCCTTTTGCATCGATACTGCAGATAGCCAACATTCCAACGCATGCAGTTTGGTAGACTCCGAGAAACTCGTATCCAGTAACGGCTTGATACTCTGTATTAAAAGTAGATCACCACCGACAATTGCTGAACTTACACCAACATGCGTATCACCCAGTAGGGATTCCATCACTTTGTGTAGGGTGGGGCCACCACGTCGTACGGTGTCACGATCGATGATATC